>SKVS01000070.1 GCA_007129335.1 Spirochaetaceae bacterium | reverse complement strand
GTTTTTCTCCATAAAGCCGCTGTTAAAAGGCGTATCTCCGTAATTTTGGTAGGTTGTCAGAATCTATCTATGGACTGGAATGAGTTTTTTTCCTTCCATAAGGTGGAACAGGGAGCTGACTCTGCTGACCATTACATTCTATGCCACGCTTCTACCGGAGACTTGGTAATTACCCGGGATATTCCCCTGGCAGAAAAACTCGTGGAACGGGATGTCGGAGTTATGAACGACCGAGGGAACATTCATACCAGGGAAACCATTTCAGCCAGAAAGAGGGAGCGCGATACGAAGGCTGAGTTACGGAGTCTGGGCCTCTTAGGACAGGCAGGGAGATCCTATGGGTCCAAAGAATTATCTCAATTTGCCAATGCACTGGACCGGGAAATACAAAAAAAAATACAATGAAGTATGCAAAAAAGTATGCAATAAAGCAGACTGATGCTATCCACTGGATGGACCATGAGTTATCTTGCTCGAGCAGAGAAAATCCTGCTTGAACAGGAACAGGGAAAATATACTAAGGAGCCGTGCTATGCACACTACACAAGTTACCGAAGGCATTTATCGATTAAGTGCCAATGCACAAGACATGTTGTTCGAAGGAATTTGGCCAATACCGAATGGCGTTTCCATGAATTCCTACATTGTAAAGGGAGAAAAAATCGCAATAATCGACGGGGTTTGCGGTTGGGATGGTGTGCCTGAAACCCTTTATGCCCAGTTTGATTCCATGGGTTTGGACATTAATGATATTGATTATGTCATTGTCAATCATTTGGAACCCGACCATTCGGGCTGGCTGGAAACCTTCAAAACCATGCGTTCTGAATTTCAGATCATTACCTCGGAAAAAGGTAAGCCCCTGCTCGAGGCATTCTACGGCATTACCGAAAACATCCGTACGGTAAAAACCGGAGACTCGGTGGATCTGGGTGACGGGCGGGTTCTAGCTTTTGCAGAAATCCCCAACGTACACTGGCCGGAAACAATGGCCACCTTCGACACGAAAAGTGGAACTCTCTTTCCCTGCGATGCCTTTGGTTCTTTCGGGAAAATTGGCGATGCGCCCTACGATGATCAGTTAACCGATGAGGATCTTGCTTTTTTTGAAAAGGAGGCGGTTCGATATTACTCCAACATTGTCGCTGCTTTCTGTTTGCCGGTACAAAAGGCAATTCAGGCTGTGGAAAGTCTGCCCGTAAAAATTATTGCCCCAGGACATGGACTGGTTTGGCGTAAGAATCCCAAGAAGATTATTGACGATTATAAACGCTATGCATCCTACTCAAAAGGGCCTGCAAAAGCAGAAGTTACCTTTATCTGGGGATCCATGTACGGGAACACCCAGCAGGGTGTTGAGCCGGTTATCAAGGCCCTTGAAGAAGAAGGGGTTAAGGTTCATGTGCATCAGGTTCCCGAGTCGCCCCTGGGAGATATTCTGGCCAGCATCTGGAACAGCACAGGGGTAGTTCTGGGAATGCCGACCTACGAGTACAAAATGTTTCCTCCCATGTATATGGTCCTCGATGAGCTAGGGAAAAAGCGGGTTTTGAACCGCAAGGCTTTCCGATTTGGCTCGTATGGATGGAGTGGGGGAGCTCAAAAAGAGCTGGAAACCCTTAATGCACACTTGAAAATGCACTGGGATTTTCTGGAGCCCCATGAATTTAAAGGCCGTCCTACCGATACGGATATTGACATTCTTGTAGATCGAGCAAGGCAGTTGGCCAGGGATGTGAAGGAAATGGTTGCTAACGCACCTGCCCTGGATTAATATGCCGCTCTCATGAACCTTTAGAAATGAAACAAGCTTCGGAACAGATTTCCGAAGCTTGTTCTTTTTTTGACTGGTGCGAATTCTGGACCAGTATCAACTGTTTTTCGAGAAAAATTAAAAATCTGCACTCTTTGGTGTACGGGGAAAGGGAATAACATCCCGGATATTTTGCATTCCCGTAACGTATTGAATTAATCGCTCGAAACCCAGTCCAAATCCCGCGTGGGGCACCGTTCCGAACCGTCTGAGATCCAAATACCACCAGTATGCTTTCTCATCTAATCCAGCCTCAGCCATCCGTGCTTGCAGTACCTCCAAACGTTCTTCCCGCTCGCTGCCTCCAATAATTTCTCCCAGTCGTGGTACAAGTACATCCATGCCGCGCACGGTTTTACCATCGTCGTTTAACTTCATGTAGAAGGCTTTTATTTCTTTGGGATAATCGGTAACAATAACCGGGCCCTTGTATATTTCTTCGGTAAGGTACTTTTCGTGCTCGCTTTGGAGATCCGCGCCCCAACTGGGCTTGTATTCAAATTTCGTACCCTTAGTCATGGCATTTTCCAGATCCTCTATGGCCTGGGTATAGGTTATACGGTGGAAGGAAGATTCTACTACCTGTTGGAGCTGGGAGATAATTCCTGGCTGTATTCGTTGGTCGAAGAATTCCATATCTTCCCGGCAATCTGTAAGAACCGCATTGAGGACATACTTCAAGAAGGCTTCAGCAAGGTCCATGTCTTCGTGGATGTCGCAGAAGGCAACCTCCGGTTCGATCATCCAGAATTCTGCAAGGTGTCTGCTGGTATTGGAATTTTCAGCCCGAAAGGTAGGGCCGAAGGTATAGATGCGGTCAAGGGCGGTAGCAAGAATTTCACCATTAAGCTGGCCACTGACCGTTAAAAATGCCGGTTTACCGAAAAAATCCCGGGAATAATCGATTCCCTGTTCAAACCGGGACGGATCGGCTTTGGCCAGGTTTTCCAGGGGCAGGGTGGTAACCTGGAACATTTCACCCGCTCCTTCTGCATCGCTTGCGGTAATTATGGGGGTGTGGGCCCAGAGAAAGCCATTGGTTTGAAAGTACTCGTGGATTGCCATGGCCATACGGTTTCGTACCCTGATTACTGCGCCGAAGGTATTGGTCCGGGGACGCAAATGGGCAATTTCCCGAAGGTATTCGTAGCTGTGTCTTTTTTTCTGTAGGGGGTAACTTTCTGCGGGGGCTTCGCCAATAACCTGTATGGCTGTTCCGTGGAGTTCAACCTTTTGTTTTTGTCCGGGGCTTTCCACCAGAATACCCGTTACGGCCACACTCGCACCGGTCTGAAGCCTTTGGAGGGTAGGTCCGTCGAGGGCTTTTAAACCCTCGGGTGTCGAGCGGTCGACTACTGCCTGAATATTTGCCATGGATGAGCCGTCGTTGATTTCAAAGAAGACCAGGTCTTTGCTTTCCCGTTTTGTTCTCACCCAGCCCTTTGCCAGAACCGGTTCAGATCCGGGTTCGGTTTCCAAAAGAATCTTAACCCGTGTTCGTTTTATATGGTTGTTAGTACTCATAGGGCCATAGAGTATCACCTGTCCGAAAACCCGTCAATTTGCTATGGTTCCCTGGATCGAGGAGGAACAGATGATTCAAGTTTTTGGTACAAAAAATTGCAAGAATACCCGGAAAGCTGAGCGTTTTTTCAAAGAACGCAATAAGGAGTACCAGTTCAGGGATCTAGGTATAAAAGGACTGGCTCCCAGGGAACTGGAAAGTTTGGTTCGCAAGCAGCCCTTGGAATCGCTTATTGATACCGCTTCTAAAGAGTACGGGAAAAGAGGGTTGAAGTATATGGACTTTGACATGGAAGAAGAATTGCTTGCCCATCCGGAATTGTTAAAAACACCTCTGGTTCGCAAGGGAGACCAGTGGTTTGTGGGAATTGATGAATCGGGATGGAAAGAACTGTGTTGATTCTTTAGGGAGAAACTCTTAAAATTCCGCCCATGCACAATACCATACCTTCGCAAACCAGCGATTTACGAATTGCCCATATACAACCCTTGGCCTCCCCGGCAGCACTCATAGAAAAGTACCCCCTGCACCCCGATAGTGCTCGAACCGTGGTAGAAAGCCGGCAAGTGGTTGAGGATATTCTTACGGGTAAAGATTCCCGGATGCTGGGAATTGTGGGTCCCTGTTCTATTCACGATGTGCAGCTTGGTCTGGATTACGCTCGTGCTTTTCAGGAGCTTCGCCAGGCTGTAGAGGGTGAAATATACCTGGTCATGCGGGTTTATTTTGAGAAACCCCGGACACGGCTGGGTTGGCGGGGGCTCATTCTGGATCCCCATCTGAATGGCAGCATGGATATTCAAGAAGGGTTGAGCCGGGCTCGTTACCTCCTGGGAGAGATTACCCGGATGGGAATTCCTGCGGGAAGTGAAATGCTCGATCCCATAGTTCCACAGTACATCGACGATCTGCTTACCTGGGGTGCCATAGGTGCCCGCACGACCGAAAGTCAGACCCATCGAGAAATGGCTTCGGGACTTTCTATGCCCATAGGCTTTAAAAATGGTACCGATGGAAATATTGAGACCGCAGTCAATGCTCTTGCTTCCAGTGGTCACCCCCATAGTTTTATTGGTATTGATACTCAGGGAAATACCTGTGTCTTGACAACCAAGGGAAATACCATGGGCCATCTGATCCTCCGGGGTGGAAACAACGGACCTAATTACTATCGGGAGCAGGTTGAACGTTCTGCCATAATGCTCAGAAAAGCGGGAGTTAATGACAAGATCATGGTTGATTGCAGCCATGCTAATTCTGGGAAGGACCACACTCGCCAGGGGATGGTACTTGAAGATGTAATTCGTCAGCGGGTAAGCGGTATGAATGAGATATTCGGCTTTATGTTGGAAAGCAACATCCACGAGGGGCAGCAGTCCATTCCCGAAATCCTCGATCAGCTTCGGTATGGAGTAAGTATTACCGACGGTTGTATAAGCCTCGATGAGACCAGATCTATACTGCTGAAAGCCACAGATGCCTTGCGTGGGGGAAAATCCTAGAATGTACCGGGAAACTCCTGATGAGGAAGAAGCAATTCTTTTAGAAATCGGCTTTTCAGAATTTCTGGTTGACTGCATCATCGGGGTATATCCCGAAGAGAGACTGCAGACCCAACCGATTCTTATTGATGTAAGGGTTTCTTACAATGCCCGGGATGCGGTTGTTTCGGATCAGGAAGAGTATGCCTTGGATTATACCCTTCTGGCAAAACAGGTACAGACCATTGCAACCGAAGGAAAATTCGGTCTTCTGGAAACCCTGGCGTACCGAATTGCCGAAGGGTTGATGGATTCCCATAACCGGATCATAGAGATTTCAGTGGAAATCCGAAAACCCCGGGGGCTTCCGGGGTCCCGGGGATCAGTCGTGGGGTACCGAAAAAGCCGGAAGCCCGACCTGCCTCTAATTTAGCCATGTCTAACATGAAAAACCTTGCTCCAATAGCCTTGCCAAATAATCGGTGGCACCACTATAATGGGGTCAATCCACAGATTGAAAAAGGAGGCGTACCATGGCTTACTCAATCAACAGCGAATGTATCAACTGCGGTGCCTGTGAGCCCGAGTGTCCGGTAGACGCAATTTCCGAACAGGGTGATGTTCGGGTTATAGATGCGGATGCATGTACCAGCTGCGGCGCTTGTGTCGAGGTTTGTCCCGTCGACGCCATCGATGCCGGCTGATAGTTCGTTTTTTTTAGAATCTGATTTCAGATTCCATCTTGACCCGCCAGAAGGCGGGTCTTTTTTTGCCCAGCGAAGCGGGCAAACCCGTCCGGCTGAAAGATGCCGGAATCACCCTGACCGGGTTGAGGCTTAGTAGTAGCCGGCTGAAGCATCGAGGCAGGAAATTTTGCTTCGTTCGATCACCTATGCGTTTACTTTGCAGTCTTCCTTCCGGGTGGAAATTTCGCTACACTGCCCGGGTGAACTTACTACTTTTTACACCCCAGGATTGGGATGCACCATTATGCCCCGAGGATCCCAGGGCAGTCCACATTCGGACCATTCTAAAGTCCTGTCAGGGAGACCCTCTCCAGGTGGGCTTGCTTAATACAGGGACTGGTACGGCCAGTGTCAAAAAACTGGGAGATGATGGTTCGGTAGACCTTCTTTTTCCTCCCGTATGGGAACTTGAGCCTACGGCCGAACTCCTCCCTGTTCACCTGGTTCTCGGTCATCCCCGCCCGCCGGTTTTTCGGCGAATTCTGAAAGATGTTGCCAGCTTTGGAATTAGCAGGTTGTCGGTATGTGCCACCGAACTATCGGAAAAATCCTACTTCTCCAGCCATCTTTGGACCAAAAATCAGTTCATGGACGACCTTCTTGAAGGAGCACAGCAGGGTGGGCAAACCCGGTTGACCCAGGTAGCCCGATATTGGAGCATAGGAGATTTTTTTCGAAAGAACAGCCTACCGAAAACACCGACCATTCAAGAGAACCGATACATTCTGGATCTCGATTCCCGGGCACCTTTTTTGTACAATCAGATAATTGACTCTCATGGACCGGAAATGACTCTTGCTATTGGACCTGAGCGGGGGTGGACTTCCGATGAGGTTCAACAGTTTCTTCGAAACGGCTATACCACCGTTCAGTTAGGCCGGGCTATATGGCGCACCGAAGCTGCCTGCCTGTTCGCGGCGGGACTGGCAATTCAAGTAGCCCAGGACAGGGAATGCCATGGCTGAACCCTTACCCGTAAGCGAATCCCGAATAAAAAAACATGTATGGGCTCCTACCTACGAACTGGGAATTTTTTCTGAAAGGGAATTTCTTGAGTCAACGGGTTATGAACTGCGGAACCTTGGTTATTCCCAGTATGAAATTCACGATTGGGGAATTTCCCTCCTGGGCCGGATGGATGATGTGTATCGCTTGAACATTTCCCTGGCCAGTGCATCCCGGATCGTAATACGTCTGATAACCATGAAGGCCGGAGCGACAGAACAGGTGTTCAAAGGGGTTTCCCAATTCCCCTGGGAGCTGTGGTTACCCCTGAATCCCCATAGATGTACCCTGGATGTGCGGGTACACATGCAGGCTTCATTGGTTCACCATGAGGGTCAGGCCGCCAAGGCAATTAATCAGGGAATACAAACCAGGCTGGAGAGGGTGCTCAACTGTTCTCCGGGTGTAAGCAAGGAAAATCCCGCCGATACCCAAGGGGTATACGTCCAACGGGTGTATGGTCATTTTACCCGCAACACCCTGGTTCTGAGTCTGGATACATCGGGCGAACATCTTCATCGCAGGGGGTATCGCCTGAATCCAGGACCCGCACCCCTGGCGGAACATAAGGCTGGTGCCCTGGTTCAGCTTTGTTCCCGGGTATGCCCTGATCCCCGCTGGATAGTGGACGGTATGGCGGGTTCGGGGACCTTTGGATTTGAAGCTGCTATGAAGGTTCTGGGGATTCCCCCAGGGAGGTCACGACACTTTGCCTTCCAAAACTGGCCCTCGTATCGGGAAAAACCCTTTGGTCATTGGAGCCGGAGTACTCTATTGCCGCAACATTTCATGTCTTATTCAAATCGAGATGAGCAAGGATCCAGGGGATCGGGGAATGACCCCGGTTCGGTAGGGGTATACGCACTTGATATCAGCAGAAAAAGCAGGGAAGCCTGGAAGCAGAATTACCAGGGTTTCCACAAGCTGTCAGCCAGCAGGCTGGAGCAGGTCCAGGACAAGGATTTTCTGAATCTGGATCCTGGTTCCCTTGGTCTGGAAGGTCAGGGATGGTTATTCCTCAATCCTCCCTACGATTATCGCATTCCCGGGCAGATGGACACTTTGTACGGATCTCTTGCAAAATGCCTGCAAACCCGTTGGATCGGCGGGTACCCCGGTGGTATCTGCCTCCTTCTGGTTCCCCACAAACGTTTGTTTCCCTTGTTCGATGGGTTTGACCGGTGTTTTCCTGATTTTCCTTTTAACCACGGGGGGACAAAGGTTCATGTCCTTGGTTTATCCTTTTAATAGGCAATGAACCCTTTTTCCGAATTTACCTGCGTCCGGTGAGTTTAATTATGTGAAAACCAAACTGGGTTCGGACTACCGGGCTCAGCCTTCCGGGACTCAGTTTTTCGCAGGCCTGTTCAAATTCCTTTACCATTTTTCCGGGGCCAAACCATCCAAGGTCTCCTCCCTTGGATTTGGACGGGCACGTGGAGAAATCCTTGGCCAAGGCTTCAAAACGGGCCCCGCCTTTCAGTTGGGTCAGCAACTTATCTGCCAGACCCTTGTCTTTTACGAGTATGTGACTTGCTCTGTATTCCATGAAATAAGCATACCAAAGAAAGACAGTTTCTGCGAGATGGGATTCATTTTTTCTTTGTACTGGTTCTTTTTCTGCCCTGTGTCTTTGAACGAAATCGTACAACCAAATGTATGACTGCTGGTACGGGCCCTATATTTATCAGTTCATGATCCACATCCGCCGAATAGGCAACAAAATCTCCGCTGGCGCACTGGGTAAATGTTTCGGGAGTCCTGACTGCGACCCGGCCTTCGAGAATGGTGGCGAACTCCTGGGTTCCCGCAAGGTGGGGAGATGATGGCAGGCTGGTTCCTGGTTCCAGGGTAATTCGGTAGACCTCCAGATCCGACTCCATTTCAATGGGAGTCAGGACAGAAAAATGAATACCCGGCTTGTCTGCCTCCAGCCGATAGTATGAATTTGCAGGGGTGTGGATTACCGTGTCGAGGAAATGGGGAGGGTTAAGGGGGTCATCTTTCTGAGTGAGAGAAGTGTGATCAAGCTCAACCCTTCCTTCCAGAATATCCTGTATGGATCGATCCAGACCCTGGGAAATTTTCCAGACCATGGTAAGGGTCGGATTGGTTTTCCCCTGTTCGATCTGGGAAAGCATGGATTTACTTACCCCGCATTTTGCTGAGAGACTATCGAGGGTCAGTTCTTGTTTGCGCCGCATTTCTTTCAGTACGGTTCCCAGATTTTTCTGGGGATTTGTATCCATAACTCTTTCTTCCCAGG
>SKVS01000213.1 GCA_007129335.1 Spirochaetaceae bacterium | reverse complement strand
TGGTCAGACCCAGGAGAACGAGAATCATGGTCATTAACAAGCCTATGGCATCGGCTGCGGCAATTCTGTCCAGCAGGGATGGACCCCAAATTACCCGGATGAGGCAGAATGCACTGCAGGTACACAGAATTACCATAATCCATGGAATCATGAAAACATCCTCAACATCCACGGACGAAGTCCGCTGGAGACCTCCCGATCTACCGAATCGCTGTGGTATTCTGATACATCGATCCAATGAATGTACATCAGGTCTTCTTGTGGGATGTAGTCCAGGGTAAGGGTTCCAGGCGTCAGGGTAATGGCGGTTGCAAATGCGGTCTTTGCGCTGAGATTGGGCAGTTGAGAGTGTATGGACACAATTCCCGGCCAAAAGCTTACTCCCGGGGTCAGGGCCAGCCGGGTAATCTGTATTCCCGATACAAAGATTTTCCCTGCAAATAAGGGAATGAACAGCAGGATCTGAACCAATCTTTGCAGCAGGGTTGCCGACCCAAGTTCACTGGTGGTTTCGTATGGCCAGCTCCGGTGGCTCCGGGTAATCCACCTGCCCGAAAGTGCCCGGTCGAACAGGACCAGGGACAGGATAGAAAGGAAAAATCCCAGAGACAGGCTCTGCCAGGAGAAGCTTCCGGTTATGATTATCCAGAGGATCATCAGTAATGCCAGGGTTGTTAATCTTCTCATGGTTCTATGGTACTACAGGATTGTCCCTTAGTAACCATCGGACATGGCACGGTTTTGATCTTTTTTGTACAGTTCAGCGTAAACAAAGCCCCGGTTTTTCAAGGTGTCTTTCAAACTTTGGGGGAAGGGCATGTAGCGCCAGAATATATCCCTCACCTCCCGTTCCAGCTTTTGGGTGCCTTCGCTTTCCTTGGAAATCCAGAGAATATAGTCCTGGATAAACTGGTCCTTTACATCGCCCTTCATTTTTTTATCGGAGAACCATTGGTAATACCAACCGGTCAGTCCCTCTTCCATCCAGTAATGTTGGGCCTTTTCTTTTGCTACCTGCCACCGTAGGTCTCCCAGGGCTGCTATGACGGCAATCCGAAGATCCTTGGGATACATGGGAATTGCCAGGCGGCCTCGGCTGGTTGCCCGGTTGAACTTTTCAAAGGGTTCCCAACACACTCCGAACTCCCCGTAACAGGGTATGAGGATTATATTGGGTACAATTCTGTTGGTTTGCTGCTTAAAGGTTCGGAGGAAAATACCCGGATCGAGGAATTCTATATCCGCAAGGGTATTTATTACCTGTTCCCTCGTTCCCATGTCTCGAATATTTCCATGGAAATACTGTTTATATAAGAGGGGAAAATGATTTCCCTGGCGTCCTACCGAGAGTTTCGCCATTTGGGCCAGGGTGTTCATTTCTTCGGCAGCTGCCTTGGTATCAGCTGCGGAATCGACATCCATGTTTCCTGCTTGTTCTTCCAGTGCTCTGAGCTGATCCTGGAGAGAGTTGAATTCGTCGTAAGCTAGGGAAAGGTTGCGATTAATTATGCTCAACTGGCGCAGTACCGTACTGATTTCGCTGAAACTGGATTTTTGTACGTCATTGTAGGGGAGGATGAAGTTCTCATTCTGCGCCAGGCTGTCGTGGTAGGTAATTCGGCGTACCGCATCGGTCAGAATGCTTTCCTGGGTTTTCATTTCAAGTACATGGTTTTCAATTACCCGGGACTGGGCGTCGACCTTGCCCCTTGCCCGTTCCAGGTTCGCCATGGTTTTTCCAGCCTGATTTCTGGCTGCCACCTTGGTTTCATCGGTAGCGGAATTATTTACCCTGCCGAATGCCACTTCCCGGAGCCACTCATCCTGATAGTAAATTGGTTCCCCCGTATTGTTTTTTTCGGGGACCTGGCTTATGAGTTTTCGTTGCTCGGGGCTGATCATGGTTGGCAACAGGAGGGCAAACCGGAGCATGTATTTCTTAGGGACCGGCATTGCCTGCCCGGTCTTTCCTGCAATGGATTTTCTCAGATCCATTACGCTGGGGGCAAGCCTGCCCCGGTGCATGGCCCTGTCCTGGGGATCGGTTGCCTTGAGGAATGCTCCCAGGAGCTGGTGAACCCGCTTGGAAATGTCCCCTTCGCCGGTCAGGACTCCCTGATAGTAGCTTTCGGTAATGACCGGTTTGGGGTCTTCAAGAACCTGCTCGATTTTTGCAAAGGTTGGCTGTACCTTGTTTTTGTCCTTGGAGTTTTCCTTCCAGGGTTCTTCTCCGGTGAATGGATCCTCAGTATCACTGAATAAATCAGAAAAATCGGGCATTCCTGAACCCGTATCCTGTACATCTTCCAGGGCGCTTGTGAATAGATTATCTAGGTCTGATGAGTCACTCATGAGTAGTAGTATAGGGCGTTCTGCTTTTTTTGTCCTGTTTTCCAAGGGATTTTCAAAATTCAATTTTGGGGAAAGTTCATAATAGAACTTTGAAAGAACTTCTGAAGCAAAAAAAAAGTCCCCGGAGGGACCTGTGTGGAGGTTAGGGGACTTGAACCCCTGGCCTCTTGCATGCCATGCAAGCGCTCTAGCCAACTGAGCTAAACCCCCCAGTAGCCTACCAATAGTGCCCTAAGCTCAGGCGATTGTCAATATCTGTGCAGAAATTTCCTGGAGGTAGCCGGTTCTCAGGCAGGAGCTGAATAAATCCTTACTGAGTACCTCTTCACTCTCGCTGGTGCCCAGAGGCGAGTGGCTGGTCAGATGAATGCTGTACGCCGAACCCAGGTCGCGTAAAATGGTAATAACCGTATCAACCCCATCGATTCCCTTAACTCTATACTGTTTATTCCTGGTTGCATCGTTTGTAGTAAATTGCATGACTGCCTCCTGGTACAAAATGCTGTTTAGCCTAGGTATCGGTTGATTTCCCGACCGCCTTAAGTGATAATACCTAACATGATAGTTCATACCGTAATGTGGAAAGTCCAGGGAAGTAACCCTGGAGAGCAGGGGGAAAACGCCAGAGCCCTGGTTGCAGCCCTGAAATCCCTGGTGGGTAAGGTTCCCCATATGATATCCCTGGAAGCCGGGATCAATGTTCCCTCCAGTCCTGCCAGTTGGGATGTGGTTCTCATTACCAAGCATAGCAGTTGGGAAGAGCTGGATGCTTACCGGGTACATCCGGAGCACCAAAAGGTTGTACAGGTTGTCGGTTCCTTGACTCGTGACCGGGCTGTTGTGGATTGGGAAGGGTGATTACCCCGCTTATCCAGTTGGTCCGGTCCCAGGTACAGGAAACCTGGTTTACATCAGCTGAACTGGTGTATGTTTTTCCTTCGGAGGTGGCTGCCTCTTATGGGGCAATGGATCTTGCACGGTACGGGGATCTGGGTTCAATTCAGACCTCCCGATTTATTTCCTGGGACAGTTTTAAGGAAATGGTTTTCCGGGGTCAGGAGCTTCGCAAGCCTGCTAATGCTCTGGTTCGCTCGCTGTTTGCCGAATCGTTCCTCCAAAAGAACAGCATTCTCGCCAGGGAAAATCCCGAGGGAGACTCCACAGAAGGGGGAACATGTCTGGGGGCATTCATTCCCCGGGATTTTGCCCAGGAGTATTCGGGATTTGTTCAGCCTCTGGTTCGCATGCTTCCCGGCTTGGGAATACTCTTCAAGAATCATATTATTACATCAATTGAAAACACCATGGATCGAGTGCTCCTGGAGGATTACCGTTTCATTTGGCAGGCCTATACTCATTTTCTCGATCAACAGGGATATTACGAACCCTCGTGGATCGACGAAAAAACCCCCGTCCGAAACATGGCCGGGTGCATTTTTTTCCCTGAACTCCTGGAAGACTGGGGTGAGTTCAAACACGCTCTGGGATTACTGCAAGATCTGACTACCCGGTCTCTGCCTCCCCTGGATAGTCCACCCGAACTCCTGGTCTTTCAAAACCAGGCTGAAGAAATGGGCTGGATTCTTGACCGGGTTGAGCAGTTATTGGAGTCCGGTCTGCGACCTGGAGAAATAGTAATAAGTCTGGGCGGGTACGATGACTGTTTACCCGCCCTGGAACGGGAAGCTGCCTTACGGTCCATCCCCCTGGAAGGAAGACGGGGGCGCCCCCTTTCGGCATTTGGCGGGCCCGGGCTTTTCCGAAAACTCCAAAGCCTTTCTCCATCGAATTACTCCTTTGAGAACCTGGAATCCCTGTTCATGACCCCTGCTATTCCCTGGGCCCCGGGTATTCGGGAAGACATAACCCGGCTTCTCCGCCTTGGGGTTGAGTGCAACCTGGGATTTACCAGTTTGAATATTTGGACCTGGGCAATTGCTACCCACGTTCGGGATGAAGAAACCAGATCGCGTCTTACCGACCTCATGCGGAAAATCCAGACCTGTACAAACCGCTTAACCAAGGCAAGCAGTTTTTCCAAACTCCAGACCGAGGTAGAGTTTGTTTTGCGCCTGCTGGTTTCCCATTCGGATCATTGGAGCCCCGTGGATAAGAGTGCCCTCCAGCGGAGCAGGGAAATCCTCAACTCCCTGGGACAGACCGAGGAGTCTCTGGGGCTTTCGGTGAAGAAACCCCTGGAATTCTGGCTGTCCCGTCTGGATGAGAGCCTCTACGTACCCCAGGGTACCCGGGGTGTTATTGAGGTCTACCCTTACCGGGTCGGAGCAGCCATACCTGTTCGGGCACATCTGGTTGTCAATGCCAACCAACGGGATCTTGGGGTTACCACGGGCAGCCTGTCTTTTCTCCGGGATGACCAGTTGGAGCTTCTGGGGCCCGAGGTATTCAGGAACTTAACCGGGGATTTTTTATTGGCATATTGCCAGTCGGGTATGACCGTTGAGCTTTCTGCATCGGAAAAAACCTTCGCCGGTGTGCGGGTTCCGGCAACCTGGTTTTTGGAACACGGTACTACGAAGTTCTGCCAATGGCCCCGGGAGGGAACAGACCTGGGGCAGCGTGGGCTGGCCTATTCCAGGGGTATTCAAGGAACTGAATACTTTGAGGCTCAGCAAGGCCGTTTCCTTGCAAGTAATTTGGGAACCTGGGACAGGGAGTACCTGGCTCAGCGGTTTCATCAATCACCCTATCGCAACGAATCCCTGTTAAAAATCAGTAACCGCCAGCTTCAGGATTATGCGGGTTGTGGTCTGAACTACGTTCTTTCCCATGGATTACGAATTCGTTCCCGGGACTGGAAACCCCTGTTGGGCTCGCCCAGAGCAGAGGGCATTGTTTACCATGAAATTCTGGAAACCTTTTTCCGGAAATGCCGGGATGAAGACCGGGGAGCATGGAACGGTTCGTTGTTGCACGACCAATATCTGCCATCCCTGAAGGAAATTACCTGGCAGGTGGCAGGGCGTACCTTTCCTGGCCAAATCGCTGTGCTTATTCGCCAGCATCTGCTGGACAACATTACCCATCTGATCCAACAGCTTGCAACCCACATTCCTTTCGGATCCCTGGTATCCTTCGAAGACGAATGGCTTCGCCACACCGATTTAGTCTGGGAGGGCCTTGAGCTGGTTCTCACCGGCAGAATTGATGGAATTTTTACCCAGGGATCAACGGGCAAAACGGTGGTTTTCGATTTTAAAAGGAGTCTTTCAACAAATCATACTGCATCTTCCCTCAAGAAGCTGGTATCCCGGTATGCCCAAGGACTTTCGCTCCAGCAGGATCAAGGTGAATCAGCAGAAAACTGGGATGATTCTGCCGAAGGAGCAGAAGGGGCAGATGGAGCAGAGGGTTCTGGAATAGATGATGAATCGAGGCAGAAAGGATTTCAGTTGCAGCTTTTGGTTTACAGCCTCCTTCTCTACCCTGCTCAAACCCTTGGACCCTTATATTCTCCTGAACCGGATTGGAGAGAACCTGCTTGGACAGGGAATCCCGAACTCCTTGGTGCCCTGTGCTATGGGGCTTTTCACCTGTCCAATTCTTCGAAGCCGGAAAAAATGATCGAACGGGTCTACCATAACGAGCCCAAAGAAGAGGCAAAATACCTTTGCGGCTTACCCGATTTGGAAGCTGGCCAAGGGGTTATTCGGGACCTTCTGAACAACCTTCGGGAATCCCTAGAACAGGGATCATTCGCCGAACCTTCGGCCGGATGCCCGTCCTGTTCATTCCGGGGTATTTGTCGAACCAAATTTGCTTTACAGGCCAGGGGGGTGAAGTAATGTTTCTGGATTCATTGAACCCGGACCAAAAAGCGGCCGTAGAACTGGGAATAAACGGGGTTTGCAGTGCCGGAGCGGGTGCAGGAAAAACCTTTGTCCTGACCAGGCGGTTTCTTTCTCTCCTGGTCCGGCAGAACAATCCCCTGGAAGTGCAAAACATTCTTACTCTAACCTTTACCCAAAAAGCGGCACAGGAAATGTTCTCCCGTATCTACCGAGGCTTGGGTGAGCATCGATCAGCAGATCAGCGGATACATCGGGCATTTCAGGATTTTGACCGGTCCTCCATTACCACCATAGATGCTTTCTGCCGGCAAATTGCAGTACAGGGCTGTGCCCGCTACGGATTACCCGCCAGCTTTACCCTCGACGACTCCCGTTTGGAATCCCTAATTCATAACGAAATACACAGCTTTGTAGAGGCTCATTACTCCAATGAACTGTTCCAGAATTTCTGTAGATCCCACGGTTTGACCAATATTATTGATCAGGTTCTCCTTCCTCTTGCAAAAACCGTTTCGGTGCCCGTACCCCGGGTACAACCCCTTACGGAAACCTGGGTTGAGGATGTTCAGCAGGTGAGGGATAATTTCCAGAATTTTATTCAGGAGTTTCAGGACCTTTGCCTCCAGTTGTTCCAAACTCTCATGCTCAGGCAGGAAGAAAAAGCAAGCCAGGCATCATCCCCAAAGGCAGGTGCCCTGACCACCTTGGAATACCGGGCCATGGAGCTCATGGGCGAGTATGGAAATGCTGATTCCCAGAGTCTTGGGGAAACCTTTCTCACGACAGATTTTGAACCGGAAAAGCTTCCCCGACGGCCGGCAGGCAAGCATTCCCAGGTTCTCGGAGCCGAATACGTGGCTAACTGGGATCGAATGAAAAAACTGCTCACCGAGGTTCTTCCAGCCCATGGTGCATTCCTTCGATCCCTGGAACAGGGTTATCAACTTGCTCCCTTATTCGAAGACTTTCGTCAGCAGATTATCCGCTTAAAACGCCAAACCGGACTGGCAACCTTTACCGACATATCCCAAACCGCTATTCAGGTACTCCTGGATGATCCTGAACTGGCAGATTTCTACCGTAAGCGCTTTGGGGCAATTATGATCGATGAGTTCCAGGATAATAACTTCCAGCAGAAAACCCTGCTCTATCTCCTGGCAGCCAGACCGGGGTATAACAGGCCGGAAATCCCCGGTGTGCAGGATCTGAGACCCGATGTCCTGTTTTTCGTGGGAGATCAGAAGCAGTCGATTTACCAATTTCGGGGAGCGGATGTGCGGGTCTTCAAGGAACTGAGTCGTGAACTGAGTCATGAACTGAGTTACCGGGAAAATTCCGAATTCCCCCTTTCGGCCGGTCCGTCCGGATCCCCTTCGGAGGTGGAACTGGCCACAAATTACCGTTCCCATCCCCAGCTCATCACCTATTTCAACAATCTCTTCGCCAGGATTTTTTCTCTTGAGCCAGGGCATCCTCCTGAATTCCAAGGTTTCGAAGCTGATTTTACTCCCATAGGATCAAGGAACCCCCATCCTCAGGAGGGTAGTCCAATTCTTGAATGCTGGATCCAACCCTACGAGGAAGACCGCAAGAGTCCCTTTTCTGCCAAGGAGGCGGAGTGCCGCAGCCTGGCTTTACGCATTCGGAAACTCGTGGACGAGGGTACCCAGGTTTGGGACAGGGAGCAAGAGGTTTTACGCACCGTGGAGTACGATGATATAGCCATTCTCCTCCGATCCGGATCGAATCAGATGACCCTGGAGCGCATGCTCCGGATGTATGCCATACCCTACCAGGTTCAAAGCAATCGGTCCCTGTTTCTCGACGCCCTTGCAGCTGATTTAGGTGCATTCTTTTCGGTTCTCATTCATCCGGATGACCAGGTATCCTGGCTTACCCTGGCCCGGAGTCCCTTTCTTAACCTGGGAAATACTGGCCTTGGGGAACTTGCCGACTGGACCTATTCCCGGGGGTATGATTTACCCCCGTCCTGGCATTGGGCCGACACAGGTGTTCCTGACATCCCCCTTTCCCTGGAGGATGACAGAAAAAAATGGGAGTGCTTCTCCCGTCTTTACCAGAAACTGAAGCTTCTGGTCGATAAAACTGATCATGGAGCTCTTGCGGACATTATGTGGTCTTCCGGAGGGTATCAGAACTTTGTCCTGGCCAGTTCTTCCTCCCGGGGTTATTTTGACCAGTACGAATATTTCCGTGCTTTTCTTCAGAATTTTTCCGGTCAGCCCCTGGCTCGGGTGGTTCAGGAAATCCGGGATAACCTGGGCAAATATGAAAAGCTGGAAGATGTAGATGTTATTCAGCCCCGGCGTGAAGGGGTGCACATCATGACGGTTCACGGTTCTAAGGGTCTGGAGTTTCCCGTGGTGTTTCTGGGAGACCTGGGGGGAGGAACCAGTAAGAAAACAGGAAAGACTGCTCCCGGCATGGTGGTTTCGGACGACCAGGGCATGCCCCGCTTCCTCATTAATCCAGTATTCCAGGAAGGAAGGGCCGGAGAAAATGTCTTGGTCACAGCAGAAAAAAGGAAAGACAAGTATGTTCAATGGGCAGAGCTCAAACGCTTGTTCTATGTTGGGTGCACTCGGGCTGAACATCATCTGTTCTTTTTTGGCTCGTATTCCAAAAATAATCGCCGGGGAATATTGCTGAAATCCAAGAATCTGGATAAGCAGGACTCATCTGTACAGGAACCCCAAATCGACGATTCTTTTCTGGGGCTTCTCATGAAATGCTACCTGGATGAATTTGACCAGGAGCTTCGAATAGACACCGAAGACATGCGAGCTCTGCTGAACTCGGTAAGCCAATTTTCAGACGGGCT
>SKVS01000059.1 GCA_007129335.1 Spirochaetaceae bacterium | reverse complement strand
TCCCTGGCAAGGGCCGTAAAGGCTACCACGGTAGCTTCCATGAACTCGCTCAGGTCGGCCTCGGGGGCATCCTGCTGCTGGGGCACGGGTTCGGGTTCGGGTTCGGGCTCTTCGCCAGGCTCTTCCTCCGGCTGGACAGGAGGTGGTGGTGGGGGTGGCGGTGGGGGTACAAAGGGTGGTTCCGGTGGTGGGGGCAACTGTACCACCCGCAAAATAAAGGGATTATCCTGAAAACCCCCGGTGTAATCAGCATAGGGTTTTTCGAAGGTCCGAATACTCAGGTAGGTACCATCCAGAACCTGAACCTCCCCATTCCGGGTCCAGGGGTAGCCAAAGTTGATAATGTAGGGAACAAAAAGGCGAAAAGCCATACCCAAATCGGGATCCGGCTCGGGAGTGGAATCAATAATAAAATAATTCCCCGGTCCGGTAGGAAGGAACTCACCATCGAGCAAGCGGCGCTCATCCCCATTCATGGGATGGTAATCCGGATTCCGGAAAGCGTAGCTTGCTTCCTTCCAGTTCGGGTCAGCGGTTGATTCGGTCAGGAGAACCGAGCCAATCCCCTCCGACCGTATGCGAAGGATGTAGCCCCCTTCGGTAGATTGGTCAATACGAATATCCGCAGGATCAAGCCTGAGCTGGCCCCACAACATAGCCGGCAGAAACAACTGAGCCAATACCAACATGGTCATTCCCATGGAACTAGGGTTAATCCGGATCTTCATACTTCCCTATCGGCCGTATTGGAGGCTGAGTTGAGAACCTATACCACCGCCCAGCCCATGTAGGGAAGTTTCTTTGCTGTGTCCCTGACTTTATCCCTATTGGCCAGCAGGAGGGCCGTGGAGTCCCAGGTTCCCTCGAGCAAGGCTTTGCGCCGGGTCTCGGGCATGCTTACTTTCACGGTCAAATCCCCTGCCCGCACTTCCATTGCTTCAAGATCCACGGTAAATTCTACCTCGGGCTTGTTTGCTGCCAGGTCCTGTAGAGCAGCCACATCATCGGATGAAGCCACAACAGCGGGGGTGCCCAACATAATGCAGTTTCCTGCAAAGATTTCTGCATAACTTTCGGCAACCACGGCTTTTATGCCCCACCTGACCAAACTCTGGGGAGCGTGCTCCCGGGAACTGCCGCAGCCAAAATTGCTGTTTGCCAGCAGCACCCCTGCTCCTTGA
Organism: Spirochaetaceae bacterium; assembly: GCA_007129335.1. Classification (GTDB taxonomy): domain Bacteria; phylum Spirochaetota; class Spirochaetia; order DSM-27196; family Salinispiraceae; genus SKVS01. The sequence continues at coordinate 8,019 of SKVS01000059.1, read as the reverse complement.
TGCTCGGGTTTGTTAAAGGGGTGATCTTTCTGCCCGCCCTCTTCATCGAACCGCTCATCATAAAAGGGGTAGTCCCCCATTTTGCTGAAGGTAATTTCTTTCAAATACCGGGCCGGAATAATTCGGTCGGTGTCTATATCATCTCCCCTGACGGGCACTGCCTTGGCGGTTATTTGGGTAACTTTTGACATACTGAGCTCCTTATAGTTCGTGCTAGAAATTATGCTGCGGAAAATTTCCGCACATCCGTAACCCGGCCGGTCATGGCAGCTGCAGCAACCATCTCGGGACTCATGAGCAGAGTTCTGCCTGATGGGCTACCCTGGCGGCCAATGAAATTCCGGTTACTGGAACTGGCGCTGATCTGGTCGCCCTTGAGCTGATCGGGGTTCATGGCCAGACACATGGAGCATCCGGCACCCCGCCACTCGAATCCCGCCTGCAGAAAAATACGATCCAGCCCCTCTTCCATGGCCTGCTTGCGGACCTGCATGGAACCTGGAACAACAAAGGCCATTACGCCCTGGGCAACCCGTTTTCCCTGTTCAATACCCTGTTTTACAACCTGGGCGGCTGCCCGGAGGTCTTCGATCCGGCCATTGGTACAGGACCCGATAAAGGCCACATCGATTTTCAGCTCATCGGGGCGAACTCCCGGCTGGAGCTTCATGTGTTGATACGCAAGTTCCGCACTCTGTCGATCCCCGGAATCTTCAAAACTGTCGGGGGCAGGCAGGGGCTGATGAATGCCCACACTTTGACCAGGGTTTATCCCCCAGGTGACCATGGGCTGAATATCCCCTGCATCGTACCGCACAATTTCGTCGTATTCCGCATCGGGTCCGCTGGCTAACTGGCTCCAGGCTTGAACAGCCTTGTCCCAGTCGGCACCCTTGGGACTGTATTCCCTGCCCTTCAGGTAATTGAAGGTTTTCTGATCGGGATTCACATACCCTGCCCGGGCACCCCCTTCGATAGACATGTTGCACACGGTCATGCGTCCTTCCATGGACATATCATCAAAAACATCACCGGCGTATTCATAGGCAAATCCAATACCACCCTTGACCCCGAGCCGGTTGATAATGTAGAGAATGACATCCTTCGGAGTTACTCCCGGGCCGAGCTTTCCATTCACTTCAATCCTGCGAACCTTCATAGGATCCATGGCAAGACATTGGGTCGCCAACACGTCGCGCACCTGACTGGTACCGATTCCGAAGGCAAGGGTTCCGAAAGCTCCATGGGTTGAGGTGTGGCTATCTCCACAGGCTATGGTCATTCCCGGCTGAGTTAGTCCGAGCTCTGGACCGATTATATGCACAACCCCCTGTTTGCCCGTTTCAAAATTGAAAAAATTTACCCCGAATTCTGCGGTGTTCCGCTCTATGGCCTGCATCATGAGTTCGGCCTGGGGGTCCACAAAGGGTCTTGCCTGACTCTTGGTAGGCACAATATGATCCATAGTTGCAAAGGTTCTTTCGGGGTAGGCAACCTTCAGTCCCCGTTCCCGAAGCATGTCAAAAGCCTGGGGGCTGGTAACTTCGTGAACCATGTGAAGTCCCACAAAAAGCTGGGTCTGACCCGTGGGAAGGGTAGCCACTGCGTGGGCATCCCAAACCTTGTTATACAGTGTATTTTTAGCCATTCAGGCCTCCTTTGTGTTTAGAGTGTACAGAAGCTTGTAAAAATCCGTTTCTTGACTCTACATATGGTGTAAGACAATGAGAAATCCCCCCTATGAAGGGTACAAGGCTGACTTTTTACAAGCTTCTGTACACTATGTGAGAGTAACACTATATCGGGAACAATCACATTTGTAAAAGATATAGTATCTATTTATTAAATAGTTTTAAACTATACTTAATACCCTCCCTTATTCAGGAATATAGGGCAAACGCCCATGGCGAATAGTGAAAGTGGAAAATACACAAGCCCGGGAGAACTAGGTCGCTTATGACTACAGATTCAAAGCAACGTTCATTCGTTTGCCCTGTGGAGACATGACAAACTCATGAAATATTGTAGTATGATTTGTATACATCGAAGGAGTAGAATGTGGAAAACCGAACATGGGAACTTTTTCTTGAACTATTTACGTCCCTGCCCCGTCAGGGTCCCGGAAATAAGGAAAGCGCTGAGCATGCCCTGGAATTCTGTAAGGATCTGCCATCTAGACCTCGAATTATAGATTTAGGCTGCGGCACCGGAGCTCAAACTCTGTATCTTTGGGAGCTTACCAAGGGCAGTATTACCGCCATAGATACCTACGAGAAATCAATACAAACCCTCCAGGAAAGAATCCGGGAACACAAACTGGGTCTGGACATTCAGGCTCTTGTGGGTGACATGGCAGATTTGATGAACACCCCAATCGGTGACGAACCCTATGATCTGGTATGGTCGGAGGGGGCTATGTACCAAATTACCCTACCCAAAGCCCTGGACCTGGCAAGAAACCTTCTGAAACCCAGCGGATATCTGGTGTTTACCGATGCAGTGTGGCTAAAGAACAATCCTCCAAAAGAAATAATGAACAGTTTCCATGAGGACTATCCGGAAATGGGAACCATAGACACAGTGCTCCACCATATAACTCAGACCGGGTTAACACCTATTCACCACTTTGCCCTGCCCGACAGCGCTTGGTGGACCGATTTTTATACTCCCATGGAAGAGCAGATTCTGGAAATGCGAAAAACCTACCATTCCGATTTCCAGGCCTTGAACATTCTGAATGACTTAGCCCGAGAGCCGGAACTCCACCGGAACTATCATGAGTATTACGGGTACGAATACTTTATTGTTCAAAAGCTCCTCGAGTAATGCATAGTTTAATGGATAATCCAATGGATATTCCCTTGACGATTTACCGAAACTCCCATCAAAATCGAAATACCAATGAAAACACCCGAACCTAAACCCCGCAGATTCTGGAGGTGGTTTTACGAACTCATGCGTTTTCCGGTGGGAACCTTTTACCGCTGGAAGTACCAGTTGCAAGGAGAAAATTCCCAAATTGCCTGGGACCATCGGGGACCAGCCCTGATAATTCCAAACCATGTAACCATACCCGATCCATTCCTGGTCAGTCTTTTTTTCCGAATACCCATAGCCTGGGTTGCATCTGATGCAAATTTTCGAAACAAGACTATGGCATTTTTACTGAGCTTGGTGGGTACAATCCCCATTGCAAAACGCATGGGCGATACCAGTACCATTAAGGACATGATGATGACCCTGAAGTCCGGTAAGGGGGTAGGAATTTTCGGCGAAGGCGAGCGAACCTGGGACGGAAACACCCTGCCGCTGCTGCCGGCAACCTACAAACTCATTCGCATGGCAAAGGTTCCGGTTTTTGTACCCATAATCAAAGGTGGCTATATGGCCCTGCCCCGGTGGGCCAATAAACCCCGCCGCGGCCCCATAACCATTGAAATCCGCCAAGCCCTGAACAGCCAGGAAGCAGCCACCTTCTCCCTGGAGCAAATAACCGAACGGATGAACCAGGTATTCCAGCACAGGGAAGAAGAATATTTGACCGGCAAGGGATTCATATACCAATCAACAGAACTGGCCCAGCCTATTGAACTCATTCTGTTTCGATGTCCCCAATGCGGGGGTTACCAAACCATTACCAGCAGGGGAAAAACCTTTTCCTGCACATCCTGTAAGGCATCCTGGGAACTATCCCATACGGCAGTCATAACCGGAATAACCGGAACAACCAGCACTACCATTTCCCAATGGCTGGAACAGCAACGCCAGGCCATGGCCTCCGACAAGAGCTCAGCCCCGCCCAATGAGATCATTTTTTCCGATGATAATGTGGATATCTGGACCGGATACCGGGACAATCCCATGAAACCCCTGGGTAAAGGCAGGGTTGGGGTAAGCCCATCGGGCATGTATATTCTGGATCAATTCCACGAATGGAATCAAATCAAAGGTATGAACGTGGTATTCCAGAATCAGGTGGATTTTTATGTGAACGACACCCTTTACTCCCTGAAATTAACCACCACATCGGGTTACAAGTACCAGGAATTTTTCCGCCTGATATAACACAGGATTATAGGGAGGAAACCTATGTGCGATACCTTTGTTCAACCAGGAATACACGGCTGGATTTTCGGTAAGAACAGCGACAGGGAACCCAACGAGGTCCAGATTGTGGAATACCATCCACCAGGATCCTTCAATAGCACCGACCAGGTTCAGTGTACCTACACAGCAATTCCCCAGGTAGAGAAAACCAGGGGGGTGGTCATATCCCGGCCTCTATGGATGTGGGGAGCCGAAATGGGAGTAAACGACAAGTCAGTGGCAATTGGAAACGAGGCCGTCTGGACCCGGGAAAAAATCCACAAACAAGGCCGTTTGACCGGCATGGATCTGGTCCGCCTCGCCCTGGAAAGATCTTCCACTGCAGAAGAGGGGGTATCTACCATTACCTCGCTTTTGGAACGTTACGGCCAGGGCGGAGCATGCGGTTACAGGAACAAGAATTTTCATTACCACAATAGCTTTCTCGTAGCCGACCCCACACAGGCCTGGGTATTGGAAACAGCGGGAGAGTTTTGGGCAGCAAAAAAGCTCAGCGGCCCCTACGCCATTAGTAATGGCCTTACCATTGACCAGGATTTTGACCTCCACCATCCCCGGCTTGTGGAAAATGCTATATCCAGGGGATTCGCCAAGGTGAATGAACCGTTCAGCTTCCAAAAAGCCTATCGGGACTCCTTTTACCGGTTCTTTTCGGGTTGCGAAATCCGCAGAGCCATGACAACCCAAAGTCTGTCAGATCATACCCCCGTTTCCCCGAGTCTGGATAATCTGCTTCTGGAAGCATTTGCCCGGTTGCGGAACCATGGAGAAGACCCCTACGGAATGGGGGGATTCAGGGGAACCCGGGTTTGTGCCCATTCGGCGAATAGCCTGGCACGGGATGCTACCCAGACCACCGCGAGCCTGGTAGCCAGCCTCGAACCGGGACATCCGCCCCAGATATTCACCACCGGAACAAGCGCACCCTGTACATCCGTGTTCAAACCCATACCCATGAGTCAGGATCTGCGCCCCTTGTTTGGCTATCCGGAACACACCATGGGAGAGACGAGTCTTTGGTGGCGCCATGAGAAACTCCACCGCCTGGTAATTGAGGATTATTCCAGAAATATGCCCATTCTTGAACAGGAAAGAGATGAACTTGAACAGCACATTCTCTTATCCCGGTCAGGATCTAGGAGTCAGGAATTGTTCGCCTTGGTAGAGCAGGCCGAACAGAGATGGATGGAGCAAATTTTGAGCATGCCAAGAAAACCTCTGAGCAGATATTGGCAGAGGCAGAACAGACTTGCAGGCTTTCGCATATAGTCGAAGGGGTACAAAAGACCAGGCAGAGTATCGGAGTTTCTCCAAAAGTATTCAGCAGAACACTTTACCCCACCCTTATTTCAACAGTCGATTGAGGATTTCTTCCAGCCGTTCCCTGTTCACCGGTTTGGTAAGAAATGCATCCATTCCGGCGGCAATACATTTCTCCTGCTCCTGGGTAAATGCCCCGGCAGTCAGGGCTACTATGGGAACATGCAGCCCGGTTTCCGATTCGCTGGAACGGATCTGCCGGGTCGCTGCAAGCCCGTCCATTCGGGGCATTTGTACATCCATTAATACCAGGTCCGGTTTTTCCTCTTCAATCAACCTTATTGCTTCCAGACCATCCCCCGCTTCAAGGACTACGACTCCCGGCCAGATCTTTCCCAATAAAGCCCGAATGACAACCATATTCATAGGAACATCCTCGGCAACCAAAATCCGTAAGCCTTCCCTAGGGGATGCTGTGGGATGGCTCTGGCTCCGTGATGCATCTGTCTGACCTGAAAAAGAACCGGTTTTCTGACCAACAACCGGAAAAACTTCCTGCAAACATTCCCACAGGTGCCGGGGTTTTACCGGCTTGGAAACAATGGCTTTCACCCCAAGGTAATCGGAATCCGGGGGCATGTGAAAGGGGGTTTCCGGTGGAATCATCAGGATCGATGGAATTATAGCTCTTCCTGAGCTTCTTTCATTTCTCATTCGGTCAAGAATTTCAAGCCCATCCCCATCTGGCATTGACAGGTCACATATAATGAGGTCAAAAGGCTCAGATCCAAGCTGAACCGCTGTTTCTGCCGTACTGCAGGTGCGGGATTCTATGCCCCATGACGACAGCATGGTACCCAGTATATCCAAATTTGCCCTATTATCATCGATGATTAAGCATTGAAGGTTCCCTGGAAAGGGGGTATGAGTTTCCTGGGTCTCACTAAGCAAAGGGGCAACCAGGGAGAAGGAGAATGTTGAACCCCTGTCAGCCACGCTGGAAAAACGGATAGTACTTCCCATCAGCTGGGCAAGGTTCTGAGATATTATTAACCCCAATCCGGTTCCCCCAAACCGCCGAGTAGTGGAGCCATCAGCCTGAGAAAAGGCCTTAAACAGTTTTTCCTGCTGATCTTCGGCTATGCCAATACCTGTGTCCCGAACGGAAAAGGTAAACTCCCCCTGGCTTTCGTTTATTCGCCGGAATGTTACCTTCAGCTCCAGTTCTCCCTTTTCGGTGAACTTTACTCCGTTGCTCAACAGGTTTGTCAGAATCTGATTGAGGCGAACAGGATCAGCCATGGCAAACTGGGGTATTCCGGGTTCGATGGATAAAAGGACTTCCAGACTTTTTTTCCCCGCTGCAAACTGAATAATGTCCACACTATTTTCCAACAGTTCGATAATGTCGGTTCGTACAAGATCCAGTTCCATCATGCCCGCTTCAATTTTTGAGAAGTCCAATATATCATTAATAATTGCAAGAAGATTGTGACCCGATATATTCGCGCCACTGGCATACTGATTCTGAACGGAAGTCAGAGGGGTATTCATTAACAAGTCAGTAAATCCAATTACCCCATTCAGAGGTGTACGAATTTCATGGCTCATATTTGCCAGAAACTGGGATTTTGCTCTGTTCGCTTCCTCTGCTTGTTCTTTCGCTATTCTCAGTTCTTCCTCGGCTTTTTTCCTGTCGGTAATGTCCAGCCAGGACCCTACAACTTCAAGGTGTATGCCCGTTCTCTGGTTTACGCTGTGCCGATCCAACAGCCAGTGCCAGTTACCCCAGGCATCCTTTGCCCGGTATTCCAGCTCAACCACCGGATTCTTCCACAAGGTAAAGATGGTCGCCATTACCCTTTCCAGGTCTTCGGGGTGAATACAACCTTCCCAGAATTCCCGGGCGTGGATATACTGCTCCGGGTCATAACCCATAATCTCCTTGACCTTGTGATTAACAAAGAGAATGTCCAGGATATTATGCTGGTCTAGGGTGTAACTGAAAACAACCGACGGGGTATTGGCTACAATTTGCTGGATCCACCGTTCTCGGGTCCGCAGTTGCTCTTCGGCATTCTTTCGATCGGTAATGTCCTGATGGGTTCCCATCATGAGCAGGGGCTTGCCATCTTCGGTCCATTGGGAAACCCTTCCCCGGTCGAGAACCCAAACCCAATGCCCATCCTTATGGAGCATTCGCGATTCAAATTCATAGTAATCCAGCTCGCCGGCGAAATGTTTCTGTAACTGTATGGCACTTTTTTCCAGATCATCCGGATGGGCAAAATGCTGCCAGGTGGAAATACTCACCGGGTCCAGCTCTTCCAGGGTATACCCGATCATTTGGGCCCATCGTTGGTTGAAAATTGTCGCCCCTGTTTGAACATTCCATTCCCAGGTTCCCACATTGGTTCCCCGGATAATATCGCTCAACCTCTGGCGTTCAGAAACAAGGGATTGTTCGGCCTGTCTTTTATCCGTAATGTCCCGCTGAATTCCTACGTAACCAGAAATATTCCCTCCAGAGTCCATGAGGGGCATTACCTTGTATTCACAAATAAAATTGCTTCCGTCTTTCCTTTTGTTCAGGGATTCTGCCTGAAACAAGCCACCAGAGGAAACCCTGTCATACAAGTCTCGCTGAATTTG
>SKVS01000349.1 GCA_007129335.1 Spirochaetaceae bacterium | reverse complement strand
TCCATGAGAGACGAGGCTTCTTTCTGGATGTAATCTGGAGAATCAGTTGGGAAGATATAAGCACGGTACATCCCGGGTCTGCATCCATGGGCTTCGAGTTTAATACCCGTTTGATCAACAGTAACCAGGGAGAATAATCGCACACTATTCTCTCCAGCCAGCAAGAGATTAGCTTCATATTTAGCGGATGTTTCGGGATAATTCCCTTGGTCCTTTGGTACAGGTGTCCTGGAATGAACCAGCGATTGCAGAAATTCTTCTGATATGTTCTGAATTACAGGAACATCAAGGACCTTCGCTTTGTTCAGTTCTTTTTCATCGATTTGGGTTCTTGTAAGGAGAACTATTTTCGTTTCCGGTTCGGTAATCTGATGAAAGACCTTCCAGTGTCGGGGAAAGTCATTCATGTTAATAAGGATCAACCCGGGTTCCCCATTTTGCAGGCTGTTGAGTGCAGAAATAATATCAGAGAAAAACAGGAAATCCATAGCATAGTCTGCTACATAGTCTTTCACAGGAGTAAAATCTTCTCTTGATGCACTAATCCCGTAAATTTGATGGGCATTCATTATTCAGTCCCCATATTCGTAACTGTATAGGATACAACATACCACACACCGTCCCTGCGATTCAGCCGATAAGAGAAACGTTTTACTTCTACAAACGAATTCATTTGGTAACGCTGTATCGCCTCTACCTGGGCTGTTGTAGCATCATAACTGGTTCGCAGTATTTGGTAACTCATAGGAATTCGAGAAATAGAGTCCTGAATACTGGGATCCCATAACACGTCCTGGAATTCTTGGAGAACTGCAAACTGATCCTGTTCCGATATTCGCCTGAACTGACTGTCCCTCCTGGGATCCATACGATAAAGGGATGTTACATCCAGGTGGAGAAAAAAGCGTTGTCTGTTACTTTGCATTCTGGCTTCAATAAGCTTCGCAACAACTTCATCGGGGGGAATGGGTTGCGCCTGGAGAATGGTCTGGACTCGCTCCTCTGTTGCTAAAACGACCCGTTCGTGTAGTCGGTAGCCTGGGCGAATGGAAAGGGTTAGCCGGTTCGAGGTGAACCGGGGCATCGATGCTGAACCTACTAACTCGGGATAAAAATGGGAACGTATGACAAACACACCCTCGTCTAGGATTTTATAATGATTCAGAGTTTCAATAAACGAGAATTCCTCCCCCGGATTCAGGCTTATTTCCCGAAAGTAAACCCTTTGAACACTGTTTCTCGTTGTGGTAAAATGCTCGCTATGAACCTGTGCTACATTGCGCAGGTCCACTACTTCAAACTCCACATTGAAAATTCGGTTATCAGCAATCCGGAAAGTGTAGACCGAGGGGGAATCATTTTTTATGCTCATTCTTATTTGAATGGGGTCTCCGGGGAAATAAATTTGCTGATTATAGAAACTAATAGAATAATGAACCCCCGTTTGGGGCTGGGCATGAGGAGCAAAAAGAATGGTTGTGAAAAAAATACATCCTAGGACAACCTTTTTGATAACTGTATACACCCGTTTTCCCCCCTTAACACTCTAACTTCGGATACAAACATGAACTCATCATATTATCGGCAAATTACCAAAAAATTAAAGGACCACCGGGAATTCTCCCGATTTACCGAGGAGATTTTTTCGGGTAATCAGGAAGGTAAAAGGGAAAAAAAGAATTCTGGTAATGCGGTACTGGCAACCAGAAATGAAAGACCCTTCGATATTGTGGCCACCGGTTTTCACGGAAGCTTTCTTTCCTTAGTACTGACTCGTATTCATGAATTAGGTCAAAAGGGTATGGTAATTGTGTTACCAACCGATAAGGAAGCGGAACATTTTCAGGAAGATCTGGACTCCCTCGGTATAGAAAGCCTTATATGGCCCTGGGGAGGTACAGCTCCCTACGCTCATTTGCCATCGAATTCTCCTATTTTTGGGTATCGCATGCACATTCTAACCCGTCTAATTCGGCAGGAAGATTTCATGTTACTGGTATCCTTAAGAGCCTTATGCGGTTTATTACCTCCTCGTTCGACCTTAGAAAATAGACTTATATCCGTTCAGGTCGGTCAGTCAATCGATCCTGTAGATTTATCGAGAAAGCTGGTTTCCCTGGGTTACCTCAGGGTTTCGAAGGTTTCGGTTCCCGGAGAATTTGCATTAAGAGGGGAGGTTCTCGATATATCCTTTCCTGGAATCGATGAGGCTGTTCGAATTGTGTTTGAATACGATAAGGTGGAAGAAATTCGGTGGTTCGATTTGGGTACTCAGTTCTCCCATCGAAAAACCCCTCAGGTGAGCATCCATCCCTTTCGGGAATGTGTTTGGGATAAGCTTACAAAGGACCAGGTTATTCGTTCCTGTAAAAAACTCCCGGAATTGTCCACCCAAATTGAAAAAATACAAGAACTTTTCGATACCGAATCGAATCAATTTGAAGGGGAAGAATTGTGGTATCCCCTTGCGTATGAAACACCCCATACCCTCTTCGATTATTTACCTCCCGACTGGGTAGTTTTTTTTACTGAGTATCAACGGTTAGAGAATGCCCATCAGACACTGATGAGAGAATTCGATGGGGTTTACCGAAAAATCCGCCATCAGCACCCTGTTCCAAAACCCGAACGCCTGCTATCCAGTTTGGAACACCTGGTCGGTCAACATCCCCGTAAGGTACGAATGCCTGTTCTCAGAGATGAAACCCTCAAGGCTCAAGAAAAGATCCACATAAATAGTGACGGTCCCCGCTCCTTCTTCGGAAACATTACGTTTCTCCAGGAAGAGCTTGCTTCTCTTGAAAAAAACGGGTACCAGATTTTTATTATTGCTGATTCCCAGGTTCAAAAACAGCGTATTGCCCTGCTTCTGCAGGATCACAAGGTAACCATTGAAGAAAAGGGATTGCGTGCTGGTTTTACCCTTCCTGATCTCAAAATTACCCTCATCCATGAACAGGAAATATTCGGGCGAAGGAAGAGAATTCCAAAATCGGTCCACCGTGTCAGATCCGAAGCCATAGACTCTTTTGTGGATCTGGAGCCCGGTGATTTTGTTGTTCATATTAACCATGGTATTGGTAAGTTCCTGGGAATCCAGCGAATCGTAGCAGGGGGGACAGAGAGGGATTATATCAAGCTCATGTACGCAGACACCGAAACGGTCTTCGTGCCTATTGAGCAGGTAAACCTCATCCAGAAGTATATAGGAAGCCAGGGATCGGACCCCCGGCTGGATAAAATCGGGGGAAAGAGCTGGGAAAACCGGAAGGAACGGGTCCGTCAAAAGGTACAGGACTTGGCTGAACACCTTCTGGGATTATATAGCCGCAGGAAGCGCAGTTCAGGTTTTGCTTTCCCTGAGGACACCGAATGGCAGATCCAGTTTGAGTCTACCTTTCCCTTCGAGGAAACCGAGGACCAGATCAGGTGTATTGAAGAAGTAAAAGCTGACATGGAGAAACCTTTGCCTATGGACAGGCTCGTCTGTGGGGACGTGGGATTTGGCAAAACAGAAATAGCTATGCGTGCTGCATTTAAGGCCATTGCTTCGGGTAAACAGGTAGCTTTTCTTGCGCCCACAACAATACTTGCAGAGCAGCATTTTGAAGGTTTGGAAGAAAGACTCCAGGGGTTTCCAGTTAAGGTTGGCATGCTGAGTCGTTTTGTTACCAAGGCAGACCAGCGGAAAGTGTTGGAAGGGGTCCGGAAAGGGGAGGTGGATTTATTAGTTGGTACCCACCGAATCGTTCAAAAGGATGTACACTTCAAGGATCTCGGTCTCATGATTATCGACGAGGAACAACGATTTGGAGTTAAGGATAAGGAACGGTTAAAAGAAATAAAAACCAGTGTGGACAGCCTTACCCTGAGTGCCACCCCTATACCACGCACCCTCCATATGAGTTTACTGAAAATCAGGGATATGTCTGTACTGAAAACCCCCCCCTATAATCGTCGCCCTATAGAAACCCATGTGGAAGCATTTCAGGAAGAATTGGTAGCAAAGGCAATTCGCCGGGAAGTAGAGCGGGGTGGGCAGGTATTCTATCTCCATAACCGGGTCGAAAGTCTGGAAAGTGTACAGCTGTTTCTCGAACGACTGGTTCCTGAAGTTCTGGTGGATGTTGCCCACGGGAAGATGGGACCGAAAGACCTGGAAGACATCATGCATCGGTTCATTCATGGGGGATTTCACGTTCTTGTTGCAACAACAATTATTGAGAACGGAATCAATATACCGAATGTTAATACCATAATAATCGACCGGGCAGATTTTTACGGCGTCAGTCAGCTCTACCAATTACGGGGAAGGGTAGGTAGATCTGACCGGCTTGCCTACGCCTATCTTCTGTATCCCGGAGAACGGGCACTTTCGGAAGTAGCCATGAAACGGTTGCAAATTATTTCTGATAATACGGAACTTGGTTCAGGGTTCAAAATAGCCCTGAAGGATCTGGAGGTTCGCGGAGCGGGTAATTTGCTGGGGGCTGAACAAAGCGGTGAGATATATTCAGTTGGTTTTGACCTGTACCTCAAGCTCCTCGATGAGGCGGTACGGAAACTGGCAAACGCCGAACGGGAAGTGAGGAAAATAGCTATTGAGCAGGGACAAATGGACGCAGCGTCTTTGGAGGATTTACCCGAACTGGTAGATGACCAAATCCCCGAAACCTATCTCGAACTCGATTATACCGGTTTCATACCCGATACCTATATTTCAGACCCTATGGAAAAAATGGAAGTGTACAAGAAAATTTCTTCCATTGGTACTGACCAGGAGCTGGAAGGAATATTTACAGAAATTGAAGACCGGTTCGGGCCTGTGCCTGATGAGGTGTACAGTCTTTTGGCTCTGGCTGAACTTCGGATTCTCTGCCGGAAACTGAGTATTGCTTCATTGAAAGAACGGCGAGGTCAGATTGAGGTAGAATTTGGAAAATTGGTACTGATTAATATTGAACGATTATTGCAGATGATCCGTTCTAGCGGAGGTACAATTAAGCCTGTGCCTAACGCACCGAACAAGATTCGCATGACCAGCGATGGAATCGGGCTGAAAGAAAAAAGTGAGTTCATACGGGGAAGACTTTCCCAACTCTTGAAATAATCGGTATACTGTTTCATGAGCTTAGAAGTACAAGAGTAACCAAAGATGATCGGGAGGCAGGCTGTTGAACAGCGAATCAATAAATCCAAATAAAAAAGATACCCGTAATTTTGACCTCCTGTGTGATATTGCCGAACTGACAGCATTGTTTGAAAAGGAAAGTTCCCTGTCGGATTTCCTCAAAGATGTGGTGCATATGGTTGCAGCCCATATGCGGGCTGATGTTTGTTCAGTGTATTTATACAATCAGGCTGAGAATACCTTGTTTATGCGGGCTACAAAAGGTCTGGATCCGCCCCGGGGTGTTACCATAAGCTTGAAACCCGGTGAAGGTATTACGGGGAAAGCGTTTGAAGAAAGCAGATCTATCCGGGAAGGGCGGGCAAATCAGAATCCCTTTTTCAAGCCAATACCCGGTATTGAAGAAGAGCAGTACTCCGCCTTTCTGGCAGTTCCTATACGCCGGGGGGTAACAAAAATTGGGGTACTTACCCTCCAGGATAAGCGGAAAAATGCTTTCTCATCCCAGGACACCCGGGCATTAAAGGCAATTGCAAGTCAGTTGGCAGCGAGTTTAGAAAACGCTGAAGTTTTCATGGAGCTGTACCAGACACCTGTGTCTTCTACTACCTTCGATGTTTCACGGGTATCGGGTAGCAGCGCGGGGACGAATATTGCAATTGGCAGTGCCTTTATTTTACGCACCCGTTCAGCCAGCTTTTCTCCCCTGCCTATACCCAAAGCCTATGGTCCAAAGCTCTCTGAAACCGAAGAACTGACCCGTTTTGCAAAATCCCTCGGACAGACCAAACATCAACTGGAAACCATGCAAAAGGAACTGGATTCCAAGGTTGCAGAGGTTGCAGACCTTATTTTTAGTGCCCATTTACTCATGCTCAGGGACGAGAAATTCTCCGGAGCGATGCAGCAAAAAATTCACGAAGGAAAATCTTCTGAACTTGCTGTAGTTGAGGTGGTCAACCACTATGTAGAGTTGTTTAATAACCATGAAAATTCCCGAATACGGGAAAAGGCGCAGGACATCCTCGATCTTGGGCTCAGAATTGTTCGAAATCTCGTGGACCATGAAATGGTTTCCGGAGATTATTCCGGACAAATAATTATTACTCCCGATGTCTTTCCTTCGGAATTGGTGAAATTGTCTGCCCAGAATGCAGCGGGGCTCGTTGCCTTTGGTTCGGGAAACACTGCTCATATTGCCTTGTTGGCCCGTTCCCTTGGTTTACCTGTTCTTTTTTTTCACGATGAATCGGTACTTTCCATTCCCCTCGGTAGCCAGTTGATTTTGGACGGAAGCCACGAAGAGCTGCTCATCGGACCCGACGAAAAAGTAGTTAAGGAATACCGCCAGCTCATTGAACAGTCGGAAAAAATTGCAGCGGTTAGTTGTCCCCGGGAATCCTATACCCGGGATAACCGGCGAATTCGGGTTCTTGCCAATGTTAACCTTATTAAGGACGTGGAAGTTGCTCAGGAATGTTTTGCCGAGGGAGTAGGGTTGTACCGAAGTGAATTTCCCTTTCTGGTACGAAATGATTTTCCCAGTGAAGAGGAGCAGACAAGACTGTACCGCCGAGTGCTGGATCCAATGAAGAATAAAGAGGTGGTAATCCGAACCCTGGATGTAGGGGGAGACAAGCTATTAGGAAACCAGCAGCAATCCCCCGAATCGAACCCTTTCCTTGGGTTCAGGGGAATCCGTTTCTCCCTTTCAAATCCTGAAATTTTCTCCGATCAACTGCGTGCAATACTCAGGTCCGGTTCTGACAGTGACCTGAGTATTATGTTTCCTATGGTCTCATCCCTGGATGAATTCATGGCCGCCAAAGAATTTGTAAGATTTGCTCTTGCAGAACTGGCCCACGATGGGCTGGAACATAACAGCGAGCCAAAACTGGGTTCCATGATAGAACTGCCTGCAGCAGTCGAGATTATTGGAGATTTGGCAGAAGCCGCAGATTTCTTAAGCGTTGGAACCAATGATTTAATCATGTATACCCTGGCTGTTGACCGTACCAATGAACAGATTGGATCCATGTATACACCCCATCATCCGGCAGTACTTCGCAGCTTAAAACGAATAATTGAAGGATCGGGATCGAAACTCGACAAGTTGAGTATCTGTGGTGAAGCGGTCCACGATCCGGCACTTCTTACTTTTCTGGTGGGTATGGGCATTACCAAGTTTTCGGTGGATCCTAACCGTATACCCCGCTTGAAAGCCCTGATTCAAAATATTGACTTTACTCAGGCCAGGGAAATTGCCGAAGAAATGATTTCGATAAAGACTCTGAAACAAATGGATACTTTTATCTCTTCCCGGGAACTGAACTATCATGAGTAAGAATTTGTTTAGCCAGAGCACTCCTGTTGTGAATGAGGCTGGGTCAACCGCCTTACCCAAGGGCCACCGCCCCATTCGGACCTTCGTCCTGAGGCAGGCCCGTATGACCAACCTGCAGCATGACGCGTATAAACGACTCATGCCCCAATATGGAATTGACTCTCGAACCCATTCCTGGCAGGCAACAGGTTTTTCCTCCAACAGTCCCCTTGTACTGGAAATCGGTTTCGGAATGGGACATGCTACAGCTGCTATAGGAAAGGCAAACCCCCATATTCAGTACCTTGGTATAGAAGTCCATTCACCGGGAGTGGGAGCTTTGCTCGCAAGAATTGAAGAAGGGGCACTCGATAATATTCGTATAATCCAACACGATGCAATTGAAGTACTGAAAGAATTTATTCCCCCCGGGGTTCTTTCGGGCGTACATCTGTTTTTCCCCGATCCATGGCCGAAAAAAAAGCATCATAAACGGCGAATGTATCAACCCTGGTTTCTCGATTTGGTCTATAGATCCTTGAAAGATGGTGGGTATGTGTACAGTGTTACAGATTGGGAAGACTATGGAGAACAGATGCTCGAGGTAGCAAATGAACACCCTGGATTCACCAACCCCCATGGAGGTTACTCCCCTCCAATATCCTGGCGTCCCAAGACTGCGTTCGAACATAAAGGTTTAAAAAAAGATCACCAAATACGAGAAATCTTCATAATAAAAAAGCCTTTGCAAGGGGAATCCTTGCAAAGGCCGGAATGAACCACGACAACTGCGGGGTTATTTCTCTTCGGAAGCCAGGGCCGCCTGTTTAATGACTTCATCAGCAGCTTTTCCGCTGATCGGATTGTAATAAGCAAACTTCATTTCGAAGCTGCCAGTACCCGATGTCATCGATCGAAGGTCAATGGAATACCGAAGCAGTTCACTTTGGGGAACTTCAGCTTGAACTTCAACGATTCCTCCACCCAGTTGCTCCTGTCCAAGAACCTTTCCCCGTTTGGAGCTGAGGTCTGAAAGGATATCACCCAAATACTTATCTTCTACAAAAACATGGAGTTCCATAATGGGTTCCAGAAGTGAGCATTTTGCCTTGGAAAGTGCTTCCTTGAGTGCTCCCCTGGCTGCAAGTTTGAAAGCCATTTCGCTTGAATCAACGGGATGCTCCTTACCGTCCACGATACTGGCTGCCAAATCAACAACCGGGTAACCCGCAACAATACCCTGTTCCATTCCCTCGAGTAATCCCTTTTCTATACCCGGCATGAAACCTTTGGATACAGAACCTCCGTGAATTGCATTCGTAAAGGTAAAGCCCTCACCTCGATCCAACGGGTGGAATTTCATGACAACCTTGGCGTATTGTCCGTGCCCGCCTGTTTGTTTTTTATGGGTGTACTCTGCTTCTGCTGGAATTGACATGGTTTCCCGGTAAGCTACCCGCGGTGCATTGGTAATGATATCCATTTTGGTAGCCTTTTTAATCTTCTCAAAAATGAGGTTTATATGGAGCTCACCCATGCCGGAAAAGACTGTCTCTTTTGTTTCGCTGTTAAAGGCAATAAGAAGGGTTTTGTCTTCCTCTGCAGCCTTATTCAGCAACTCAGCGAGCTTGTCCTGGTCTTTCTTGGTTCCCGCAGTAACCGAAACAGAGAAGGTAGGCTGAGGAAGCTGGAGCGGCTTGTAATGAATGTCTTTATCTGCCAGACAGAAACTGTCATTCGTGTGGGCAGAAGTAATTT
>SKVS01000063.1 GCA_007129335.1 Spirochaetaceae bacterium | reverse complement strand
TACAAGGTTATTGTAAGTATTGAACCTGGATTTGCGGACTTTGAACTGGAGGATATTCAAATCGGGTTCATGAACGCCGTGGACGCAGTTGCCCGTTCAGCCCGGGAGTTGGTAGTAACCGATGGAACCCTGGACTACCTCATTTGGGTTGATCCCCAACGGTACGGAAGGCCACTTCAACTATACCAGGCCCTCAGGGATGCTTTTGCCCGGGAGGGTACCGCTGGGAGATTGGGCCAGATCAGCCTGAACCGGAAGCTTATGCAGTTGAAAATTGATTTTTAAAAGTTTCCCATGAATATACCAGACCTTCCCAGAGGGGGATCATGTTCCTATGGTCTTTTTGTGGTGTTCCTGTGGGGAAGAGAACGAAAGGAGTTCCTGATATGAAAAAACTCATGATAGTGCTTTTCATTGCAATTTTTGCCGCCTGTGCCTCTGCTCCTCCAGCAGAACAGGCTGCCCCATCTGGACAGCCTGCAGCCCAGCCCAGTACCGCAGATGGTGCAGCCCGGGCCGAGGCAGCTGCCCGTGCAGCAGAAGCCGCATTATTAAATAGAAACACCGCATCCCTTGCGCCGGCAACCCAGCAAGCCGCTGCCGCAGCGCCAGCTGCTCCGGTTGAGCCGCCACCTCCGCCTCCCGAACCGGTGGCGGTAACCGCGATTCCTGCCTGGTATACCTCCGGTCAACTGGCAGGTTATGGGCCGAACACCCATCTCATTGGTGTTGCTGAAGGGGCAACCTTTCAGGAAGCTGCCCAGGGAGCTCAGGTTGCTATAGCATCCCAACTCAGGGTTACCCTCCAGGCAACCGTGGAGAACTTTGTGCGGGAATCCAATATTGACGGCCGCGCCATGGTAGAAGAGGAGTTTACCGCGAACTCCCTGTCATCAATCGACGAAACCCTGCGGGGTGCCCAAATTATTGAGCAGGCTCAGTTCCAGGGACGGTACTACGCTTTTGCTGCATTGAACCTTCAGTTTTTCATTGATGGTCTCTTGCTGGAGCTGGCAGATATCCGCCGTCAGGTGGATGCCTACATGACCCAGGCACGGAGCGAAATTGCTGCGGGGAGAATTTTCAGTTCCATCGAGAATTATCGTAATGCCTACGATGAGCTGGTGTACTACTACACCCAGAAAGGCTTTGTAGATACCTTTGCTCCCAGCCGCTCACCCCAGGCTACCCTTTCACCAGGGGAGGTTGTCAGCGAAATCCGCCAGGTAGTGGGATCACTCAGCGTTGAAGTGGTCAGCGGGAACGACCAAAGCGGCGCTCTTGGTTCAAATCTTTCCCAACCGATTGTATTCCGGGTGGTGTACATCCCCACTGGAGGCGCACCGGTGCCCGTACCTAATCTGCCTCTTGCCCTGAGATCCGGGGATAATACCTCCCTGGGAAGATCCATCACCAACAACCAGGGACAGATTTCCGTCAATGCCCAGGCCATACCAACCCAGGGAGATCTGGGAACCGTAACCGCCAGTCTGGATACCCGGGCTCTCCTGGGTGGATTCTCCAATATTGCCCAGCGGGCCGAGGTTCAGGCCAGATTTACCGTGGTCCAGCCGGTTGTTGTGCCTATTAGTGTGCGGGTAACCGCCCCGGACGGCCAGCGCATGACGAGAATTGAACAGGCCATAGACCGGGAACTGGTTTCGCTGGGCTTCCGGGTTACGGATGATGCCCCCTACCTCATTACCGGAACCCTTGGGGTAACGGGTCAACAAGAGTCCTCGGGACTTCGGGGCACCCAGTATCTGGCCACTGTTGAGCTGAACCTGCGCATTACCAATGTGGGAACCAATCAGGTTATTGGCAGTGCGGTTTTCGAGGGGAATGGTTTGAGTACAACCAGCCCGGAGGATGCGGTGCAAAGTGGTTTTTCCCGGGTAACGGTGAACCGCCGGGGTATGACAAATCTCATGGCCCGGGTGGAGTAATCGTCAACTACCTACTACCTGCGTCCTTTGAGAATGCTGCGAATAATTTGTCCAATGATCCGACCTACGCCCCGGGATACTCCCCGGGAAACTTCCCTGCTCGCCTGGTGTTTGATTCCGCTTACAATTGAGTCTTTCAGGTTTTGATTGCCCCTGGGAATTCCTCTGGTCGGGCTGTTGGTTGATGGGGGATTTCCAGCTTCGGCAGTGGTTCCTTCGGGATAAACCGCCTCTCCGTACTGTGCTTCCTCGAATGGAACGGTGGTTTTCCAGTCTTCGTTGCCCTGTTGGCAGGCCAGGAGGATCGGGGTTACTTCCTCGGTGCTTAATCCCTTTGAGCTGGTTAACTCCCTGTTGGATTCATCGGTATAGGTAAGATAGATTTCGTTTCTGCTGCTTCCATAGACTCCCAGGTAGCTGTCTCCGTAGGTGAAATTACAGGTGTCTACTTCTGACCCGATTTTGCCAAGGATTTCCTGCATTTGCTGTTCATTGGGATCCTGAATGGTTGCTCCCGATGATGGTTCAAGTACGCTTTTCATACCCGTTCTCCTTTTTCGGTTGGTTTCTGGTTCCTTACAGGGTATCATCCTTTGGGGTATCTGTCTCGGTTTACCTTCATGGGCCAGGGCAAACCCATTTGTTCATTATCAAGAATGGTACCCGGGTGAGGTGGTCTAGGATCTTGTACGCTGGTGGCTGGTTTTAGGTTTTGACTAAAAGCCTGCTTGTTCCAGCGCTGCGCTTTTCCACCTGGATCTGGGTTGAAATTCGTTCCTTCAAGAGTTCGACATGGGATATGATGCCTATGTTTTTCCTTCCCTGCTGGAGGGATTCCAGGGCAGAGATTGCCGTATCCAGGGTGTCCGGATCCAGGCTTCCGAATCCTTCATCGATAAACAAGGAATCAATACGCACATTCCGCCCTGCAAGATCCGAGAGGCCGAGGGCCAGTGCAAGGCTGACCAGGAAGGTTTCCCCTCCCGAGAGGCTTTCTACCGGCCGGTGGGTTCCTCCCTGGTAGGTATCTTCAATTTCCAGGTCCAGGGTATCGGGATTTTTGGGGATAATGAGGTACCGATCGTTCAGTTTTTGTAAATGGCTGTTTGCGTTGGCAATGAGGAATTCCATGGTAATTGCCTGGGCAATCTTTCGGAAGCGGTCACCTTTCGCTGAGCCGATGAGGTCATTCAGACGGGAGAGGATTGTCTGCTGGTCTTCCAAGTCAGCCAGTTCCTGGAGGATTCTTTCCCGTTGGTTCTGATTTCTGTGGTGATTTTCCATTTCGCTTTCAATTGCCGTTTGCTTCCGTACCAGGTTTACCAGGTCTGTTTCCAGGATGCTCAGCTTTTTCTGCATTTCTTCTGGTTGGTGGTCTTCCCGGGCACCCTGGGTCAGCAGGAGTTCCTTCTTTTTTATGGACGATTCTAAAAGGGTTTGGGCCCGGGTTTTCCCGTCCTGAAGGTTTTTTTGTTCATCTTTGAGGTTTTCATATTCTCCCTGGGAAAGCCGGGCGTTTTTAAGCTCATCCAGAGTAGCGAATGATGAGTTTTTCAGGGCTTGTTCCAGAGTTGCCCACCCTGCCTGCTGTTGTTCCCGAGCTGACTCCAGGGCTTTGGTGCGTTCTGTCAGGGTTGTCTGGGCTGTGGTGAGGGTATTTTTTCCCGAGGCGTAGGTTTTACGGGCTTCAGAAAGGGGGGGTGGAGATTCTGGGCCCTGATCTCCCGGGGGTTGGCTTGTAAAGTAGGTGTCCCGTTCTTTGGTGATTTCATCAAGACCGTCCCGGGTAATGAGGATTTCATGCTGAAACTGTTGAATTCTAGCGGACAGGTTTTCCCGTTCCTGGGTACGTTTCTGATAGTCTTCGACCCTCAAGCGAATGGTTTTTCCGAGTTCATGGATCTGTCCCTCCCCCTCAGGCAGGTACAGGCCGTAGGGTGCCAGGCCGCTGGTGATCTGTTTTCCGATTTCCTCCAGTATCTTCCGGTAGGTAAGTATTTCTTCACCCAGTTCGGCCAATTGATCTCGGGCATCCTTGATTTGGGTCAGGATTTTCTCGGTGATTTTTACCCTTTGTTCAGCCTGGGTCAGGCGGTCTTTCAGGTCCTGGCGCTGGTCCCGGGGTTCAGGGTCCAGGGGGTTTGGGTGTTCCAGAGAGCCACAAAGGGGACAGGGCTCTCCGGTATTCAGCAGGTGTCTATGTCCTGCAAGGGACTGTAACTGATTTGCCAGTTCCAGATGCTCTTTCGCAGCATCAGCATCGGATATGGCCTGGGCAAGGAGGTCCTGGCAATGGGTAAGGCTGAGTTCTGTCCGGGACAGGTCTCCCGGTTCGTCCCTGCCTTCGGTTCCAGGGAGTTTCAGGTTTTCCCGAGCTGTTTCAAGATTTTCTATGGTTTTGTTCCAGCGGGTTGTCAGCTGATCCAGAGGTATGCGGTTTTTGTCATAATCAACGAGTAATTGAAGGAGGATGGTTTGATCCTGTACAAGGTTGGCTTCTGATTGGTGCTCCTTGAACCAAGTTTCTTGTTCTGCAGCCTGGGATTCCATGCTTGCCTGCTGCTGCTGGTAATGCTGAATCTTTTCCCGGTATTGGGCGATGGCAGCTTGAAGGCTGAAATGGTAGCTGTGTTGTATTCGTTCCCATTCCTTTTCTGCATGAACAAGGGCCTGTTGAGCGTGGTCTACCAGGTTCCGGGTTTGCTCCAGGGTCTGTTCCCTGCTTTCGAAGAGGGTAAGGGGCTGTATGAGTTCCTGGGTTCGCTGATGGAGTTCCAGGCGGGCTGCTTTGGGCTGGAATGCCTGGTTCTGCAGGGTGTTCTGTTCCAGATTGTGAAGGGCTGTTCGCTCATCTTCCATGACCTGATGGAGCTGTTTGGCCAGATTCAGTTGGCCTTCCAGTTCTTTTTTCTGTTTTTCTCCGGCTGTGTATTCTTTCTGGAGATTTGCAAGGGTCTGCTCCCTTTCCTGAAGCTCTTCGGGTGCCAGGGTTTGGACCAGGGCCAGCTGTTTCCGGGTTTGGGCAATCTGCTCTCCCATGCTCTTGTTCTGCTGGTATACCTGCGCACCGATTCGGGTGTATATGGTTGCCCCGGTAAGACTTTCCAGGAGATTTGACCGCTCCCCATCGTTGGATTTGAGAAATCGGGCAAATTCCCCCTGGGCCAGCAGAGCGCTGCGGATAAACTGCTGATAATCCAGACCAATAATTTGACTGACCTGATCTTCGGTGCTCTTTACACCCTCGGCAAGAATGGTACCCCCAATGTGGGCAATGGATCGGTGGACGGGCTGAATGTTGCCATCGGGTTTTTCCTTAGCCCTGCGGAGTTCCCACCTCGCCCGGTACTGGCTGTTTCCGCTTTCAAATTCCACCTCGGCCAGGCAGTGGCCGGTGTTCCGGGTCATCATATCTTCGGGATTCGATGTGTTTCCGTATCGGGCTGCCTTGCCGTACAGCCCCAGAGTTATTCCATCGAGGATGGTAGACTTACCTGCACCCGTTGCGCCGGTTATGGCAAACAACCCGGCATCGGATAAGGGTGGCGTGGAAAAATCGAGAAAATGATCGCCCCCGAGGGAGTTCAGGTTTTTCATTCGCAGGCTCAGGATTCTCATTGTTCGTTTACCCCTCCTTCCTGTTGTATCAGCTCCAGTACTTTCTGGAACCCGATGGTCAATTGTTCCATTTCCTGAGGATGTGTTATTCCGTTTTTATCCAGCACCCGCAGGAAAATATCCAGGGGCTTATCCATGAGATCCTCAGGATAGGACTGGGGAATACTCCGGGGTTCCTGATCTGTTGAATGGCATAGAATTTTCATGATGCGGTAGGGTTTTGTTTCTGTCAGGCTCTGAACCTCTTGAACCATCTGTTCCCGAAAGGGGGTATTCTGGATGGTCAGCTCGACCCACGGTTCCAGGGGTGCCTCGGGAGGTTGGAAATCCTCAAGTTCCTGTTCGATCTGACCGGCCGATAAGGTCATTCGAACCAAAGGCCGGAAAAGGGGAATAGGCACCAGAGTGCTGTCGACCCGGTCTTCCTGAATATCCAATACATGTACCGACTTATGGTCTCCACTCTCGCTGAAACTTAAGGGTATGGGAGAACCGGAATAGCGCACCAGGGTCTTACCCTGCCAGCCCTGGGGACGGTGCAAATGTCCCAGCAGGACAGCAGAACATTCGGGTGGAAAAATATCCGGACCGACCGAACCTAATCCCCCGATATGGATTTCCCGTTCACTATCGCAAGCCTGACCTCCCATGACCGTCAGGTGGCCGGTTACCACCAGCGGGCAATCCAAATTCAGCTTCCCCGCAGCGTCTCTTGTATCTCTGTAGCATCGGGCAATACCTTCCACCAGGGCCTTGCGGATATCATCGGCCTGTTCTCCCGATCGACTGGTACGGACATCCCGATCCCGTAGGAAGGGAATTGCCCCAAGGATGATCCGGGGATTCTCCACGCTGGGTAGTACCACGAGCCGATTCTCAGGAGGGTCAGTTAATCCTCCAAACACATGGACATTCAGGGCTTTCAGAACATTCCGAGGGGCATCCAGTTGGGCCGGGGAATCGTGGTTCCCTCCGGTTACAACCAGCTGGCATGTTCCCAGGGCAAAGAGCCGGGACACAAAGGTGAAGTATCTTTGCTGAGCCAGGTTTGAAGGACTGGCGGTATCGAACACATCCCCGGCAATGACCACACAATCGATTCCATGGTCCTGAATAATTCCGATCAACCAGTCAAGAAAGAGAATATGCTCCTCATCCCGGCTCTGGTCTCCCAGAAGTTTTCCCAAATGCCAATCAGCAGTATGGAGGATGCGGTAGGTTAAATTTTTCTTCGGCTGTAAAAGTACTTCATTGATCATGCTCCGAGTGTACACAGCAATTTGGAGCGAGGGAAAGGAGTTTATTCTCATTGGAGTTTAAAAAAGCTGAAAATGAGGTACAATATGAGAAAGGGAAGCATAGAATATGAGAGGAATACATAAGTATTGATCTGATTCCTGGCTTTCCGAACAACGGGTTTTTCTTTTATCCCGAAACCAATCCCCCAGGGAATACACGGGGTGGAAACAGGTAAACCCAGGAAGAGAGGGGTTTGTGAGCAACGATAATTCTCTGAACAAAGCATACACAAGGCAGGATTTAATAGACAGGCTTCACGGCGATGAAGAAACTGCATCGGTTATTGTAGAAATGTTTTTTACTGATTTTCCCCCGATGATTGAAGGCTTGCAAAGGGCCCAGGCTACCCAGGACCTCGATGAACTGGGTAAACTTGCACACCGGATCAAGGGATCTTCGGGCAGCATGGGAGCAGAAGCCCTGTCCCAGGCAGCGTTCGAGCTGGAATCTGTTGTAAGGAATCAGAATGCCCAGGAACTTGAGCGGGTAATAATGCGGGTGCTGGATGAATACCAAAATGTCCACAAAGCCCTGGGTTAGTACAGCAGGTGAGGACTTCCCATATCTGGGCTATTCCTTCGGTTTACCTAAATCCTGAGGATGCCCCTGTAATGCGAAATGCGGGGTTAGGCAAAAAGAGTGTACAGAAGCTTGTAAAAAACCGTGTAACTGCCCCATATACAGTGTGAGTAAACTTCTGAATAGTCACCTGTGGTGGTTTCTACAAGCTTCTGTACACTCAGTAAGGCAAACACCGGTTGCCAAACAGGCAACCCGATGAAAAAAATGGAAAAATCTTAAAAAATACACCATACTATAGGAAGGTAGAACGCCTAACCCGGGAAAACTAAAAAATGAGACAGTCGGAGCACCGTATGAACCAGGACGTAACTATACTCGTAGCTGAAGATGACGAAGGACACGCAGGCCTTATTCGAAAAAACCTTGGAAGGGCGGGAATAACCAATCCAATAATCCATTTTAAAGATGGGCAGGAAATAATTGATTTTCTGTTCTGCACCAAAGACAACTCCGCCTGTATTGATCCCAACGGAGCCTACGTCCTTCTTCTGGATATTCGCATGCCCAAGCTCGATGGAACCGAAGTGCTTCGCCGCATGAAAGAATCCACCGGATTGAGAACAATTCCCGTAATAATGATTACCACTACCGATGATCCCCGGGAGGTGGAGCATTGTCATGCCCTCGGATGTAACAGTTATATAACCAAACCCGTTGAATACGATGAATTTGTCAATGCCATCCGGCAATTAGGCCTGTATTTGTCGGTGGTCCAGGTGCCTGCCTTACACGGTAATGGGAGCGCATAATTGTCTTTCCCCCCTGTCGACCCGACTCATTCTTCTGGATCTGAACCGGAACATCAGGAAACCCCATCTTCCCAACGAGAAATACTCGTAATAGATGACGATGAGAGTCTGGGAAAATTAATCGTACGGGTTCTCCAAAAAGAAGGTTACCAGGCAAAAGCCATTTTTTCTGGAACCGAAGCGGTGTCTGCGACCTTAGCGAATAGAAACACATTACTGCTCATTGATAACCGGTTGGTCGACATGACAGGCCTGGATGTCATCGAAAGCCTTGCCGCCCAGGGGGTTACCGTTCCCTTTGTCATAATGACAGGGCAAGGAGACGAACACCTGGCGGTAAAAATCATGAAAAGCGGTGCACTGGATTACCTGGTCAAAGACATTGATTTTCTGGACCTTCTGCCTGCGGCCATGAACCGGGTCCTAAAATCCCTTTCCATGCAGGAACGACTGAAACAGGCAGAAACTTCATTGGCCATGCGCTTGCGAGAAAAAGAGGTATTGCTCCGGGAAATACACCACAGGGTGAAAAACAATTTGGCAATAATTGTCAGCCTCCTTGGACTTCAGTCCGACTCCATTGTAAATCCCGAAGATGCTATTCTTGCGTTTGAAAAAACCCGGGACCGCATTATGGCCATGGCATTAATCCACCAGAAACTCTACGAATCGGACGATTGTTCCCTGGTTGATGTGGCCGACTATCTTGAGACCCTTACTTACCAGCTTTTCCAGTCATACTGTCCATCGGGGCGGGTCAGTGTGGATATTTCAGCCACAGGCATTTTGTTGGAGGTGGATCAGGCTATTCCCATTGGTCTTATTCTGAATGAACTGCTTACGAACTCTCTTCAGTATGCCTTCCCTGAGGATGGGACCGGGAAAATTCAAGTGCAGCTTTTGCCAAAGGATCAGGATCTGTATGTGCTAAGGGTTTCCGACAACGGGGTTGGTTTGCCGCCGGGTTGCATTGATTCCGATTCCCTGGGTTTTACCCTGGTGCGGTTGTTGGTTGATCAGTTGGGGGGTGCTTT
>SKVS01000246.1 GCA_007129335.1 Spirochaetaceae bacterium | reverse complement strand
CGGTGAAAGATTAATTGCCATTTGGATTTGTGAAAAACCCGCTGCCTGCCATTCAGCCAGAATGCGGGAAGCCTGAAAAATAATCCATTTCCCCAGGAGGCGAATAGATCCATTAGCTTCCGCAATAGGAACAAACTGTGCCGGAGGTACAATTCCCAAACTCTCGTGATCCCAGCGGGCCAGTACCTCCGCTCCCTGGATTTTCCCATCCTCTGCACAGACTGGCTGGAACACCAGATGGAAGCGGTCAAAACCCTTTTGAATTGTTTTTAATAGTTCTGATTCAACCGTTCGGCGGTGCCGATAACTCCGGCCAATTTCCTCGGAATAGAGGGTTTCTTTTGCCCCGGATTGGATTGCATCATCCATGGCAACTTCCAAATTCAACAGAACATCCTCCAGGGTTTTTCCCTGCTCAGGAAATAACAGTCCTGCAATATTGGCCCCGAAGCGAATATCGTCCGCTGGAGGGTCATGGGGAGCCTGAATAGCCTTCCCTATGGCAGCAGTAATAGTTTTGAGGTTTCCTGCTCCCCCATCCTGGGGTAACAGTATAAAGAATTCATCGAGTCTATCCCCCTGATAAAGACAGCCCTTAGCCATGGATGATTTAATCCGGTAGGTACTCTTGAACAGGAGGGCTTTTTGCCTGTCCCGGGTATTCTTGATTCTTCCATAGGCTTCATCTAGCCGAATGAGAATAAGGGCAAAGCCTTTTTCTGCTACAGTTTTGGAAAGATTTTCGGCACACAGGGAGTTGAACGCGCCCTTTTTTCCAGGGCTTTTCGTACCGTGGGTAACAATCAGGGATTCCAGATCTTGCAGGAAATACCGGTAAATTGGCAAACCCGTGTCAGGATGCAGGCGGTTTAACTTTTCCGCATCTTTCAGCTTCCCCCGGGATTCCTTGAGCTCGCCCTGAAGTTTTTTGTACCGGTCTATAATTTCCCGAATATACTCTTCCAACTCATGTATCCGGCTATCGGGATTAACAGTCGTGTCAATATCCAGCTCTAGAGGAATAGGTGGGAGATCTTGATCATTCTCTTTCGTGCTCATTTTTTCGTCCCTGTATCATGTTTTTGTAAATACTACCCGGTTCCGTCCCTGCTGCTTAGCCTTATATAAGGCATTATCGGCTTCCTTCAGAATTACTCGAGGGGATTTCCCCCGGTTAGTGTTGGAGGATGCACCTATGCTCACGGTAATGGGTACCTTTTTTTTGCCCTTCCGCAGGGTAAACGTTGCCCTAGCAATCCGCTTCCTTATTAATTCTAACACATCTTTACCCTGATCTCCGGATAATCTGGGTAATATGAGGGTAAACTCTTCTCCTCCGTATCGGTAAACCTTACCCGGCAAGGGTTTTGCGGCGATTTTCCCGGCAACCATTCGGAGAGCCTGATCCCCCACCTCGTGTCCATAGGTATCGTTAAAAGCTTTAAAATGATCAACATCCACCATAGCCAGGATATACTTACCCCGAAGACGGTCGAGTCTCTGGTCCAGCGCCCTCCTGTTCAAAACACCGGTGAGAGAATCGATAAAGGCATCCATCCACCCTTCATGGATTAAAATAGCGAGAATAAACAATAATCCCCCGTTAACCCAATACAACAGAACTCCCGTATGGTCCATGCGGCTAATACCAAATACAAAGGCAAGGAGAATATAGGGCCAGGGAGCCATCCACCGAGAATCCCGGCGGCGGACCAGGGTTATGCCTACCAAGGCCAGAAATCCTGCAACAAGAACCATCCCCTGCACTACCGTTATATCCCATTGAAGAAAGAAGTCTCCTATTTCCGAGGGGAGGAAAGAGGGGGACCAGCGGGTAAAAACCCCCAGGGGAGTCCAAACAGCTGGTAATACACCAGATCCAATCATAAGCAGACTCCCGGACCCAAGAACAAAAAGACCCACTACTCCCCAAAAGGATCCATAACCTCTGTCGGGAACGAGGGTAAAAAACACCATGAGTACCGGCAGAATGAGCAGGAGTGCATCGCTGATTCTTTCCATTATCTCCCGATCCCGGGGTACTCCGCCGGGCAGGAGATACAAAGCATAGAGGAAACCCACAAAAACAAGGATACTGCTTACACCGGTTCGACCGTACCTGGCACTCATAACACCGGCTAAAACAAGAACAAGGGGAGTAGTAAACAAAAGGGTTAACAGAAGAACTTCCGAATCAAGATCGAGGGTGGGCTCCAGGTATACAAGGCCAGCAAGGATGAGCCCGAAAAAAAGGGCATACACAAGACGCTTCATGTATACAGTATGAATTATTGGGCAAAAGTGAGCAATGGCAGGGCAAACCCAGGGCTACTATTGAAAGTGGAAAATAGACAAGTCCAGGAGTACCAGGTCGCTCATGACTATAGATTCAAACCAATAACTCGACAATTGTAGAGTTATTGGTTTGAATCTATAGTCTCTCAGTAACTTTCATTCGTTTGCCCTGTGAGCAATGGAGCCGTACCGAAAAAAAGCCACCAGAATTCCTTCCGGTGGCTTATTCTCTTTCGAGAAACGGGAACGGCAACTCCTGGGGAGTTACTTCTGATACAGGGGCCGGTCCACGTAATGAGTGTGGAGAAGATCATGGGCCTTCTTACTTCCCGGTTTATCCAGGAACTCATCATAAATGGTTTTAATATAGGGATTCTGATGGCTGCATCGAATCTCCTGTTGTACATCATCCTTGTACATACCGGCGATTCTCTTCAGACGACGCTCGTCGGTAGCACCGTAGGGCTGCCCACCACCGGCGATACAGCCACCCCGACAGGCCATGACCTCGATAAAGTGGTAAGGAACCTCTTTCCCCGCTTCCTTTGCTTCTTTGATCTGATTCAGCACGGTTTCGATGTTTCCCATTTGGTGGGCAACAGCAACCCGAACCTTGGTTCCTTTAATGTCGATTTCGGCGGATTTAATTCCATCCAGTCCCCGGACCATTTCAAAATCAACCTTACCCAGTTCTTCACCAGTAACCATGTTGTAGGCAGTCCGCAGGGCTGCTTCCATGACTCCACCGGTGGCTCCGAAAATAGTTGCTGCCCCGGTATACAGTCCCAGGGGATTATCCGGTGCTTCATCGGGCAGATTCAAGAAATCAATACCAGCCTGCTTGATCATGCGGCTGAATTCCCGAGTAGTAATAGACACATCCAGATCCTGTTGACCCGTGGAATACATATTCTGGTCCCGGGTTATTTCGTATTTCTTGGCGGTACATGGCATGATCGAAATGGAATAAATATCCTTAGGATCGATTCCCTTTTTCTGAGCGTAGTAGGTTTTTACCAGGCTTGCCATCATCATCTGGGGAGATTTTGCTGTAGAGAAATGGGGAATCATGTCTCCATAGTATTTTTCCAAGTAATCGACCCAGCTGGGGCAGCAGGAAGTAATAAGGGGCATTGCTGAACCTTCGGTGGTGAACCGGTGAACGAACTCGGTAGCCTCTTCCATGATGGTCAGGTCGGCGGCAAAGTTGGTGTCGAAAATTGCATCAAACCCTAAACGCCGCAGGGCTGCGTATATTTTGCCCGTAACAATGGTACCTGGCTCAAGCCCGAAAGCCTCACCAAGAGCAACCCGGACTGCGGGGGCAATTTGAACAACCACGTGTTTCTTCTCATCCTGCAGAGCATTCCATACTTTTCGGGTATCGTCTTTTTCATAAATTGCACCAACGGGGCAGTGGGCAGAACACTGACCACATTTAATACAAGGAGTGTCGCTAAGCTGAATATCTCCCGCACCGGCTATACGGGTTTCATCTCCCCGGCTAATGAATTCCAGAGCCCATACGTTCTGCATTCCCTGGCAGACCTTTACACAACGGCCGCAGAGTACACATTTTTCCGGATCAAGAATGATCGAGGGGGTGGAACGGTCAACCGGAAGATCTCGCAGATTTTTCTCAAAAGGTTGTTCCCGAATACCGAACTCCGCCGCCAATCGCTGGAGTTCGCAGTTTCCGTTCCGGGGGCAGTAGAGACAGTCGTCCGGATGGTTGGAAAGAATAAGTTCAACTACCTCCCGGCGAACATTTACAATGTCCGCATCGTGGGTCAGGATTTTCTGACCCGCCATTATCGGAGTGGCACAGGCCCGTACCAGTTTCGGGCTTCCTTCAATTTTAACAATACAAATACCACAGGCTGCCCAGGCAGGCAGGTCCGGGTGGTAGCAGAGAATAGGTATATTGATACCGATCATCTGGGCCGCTTTGAGGATGCTGGTACCTTCCTCCACGGTGATGTCGATGCCGTTAATCGTTGCTTCTATCATTTTGGCCATGGTTTCCTCCAAATTTCCTTCTAGCTTCCACCCTCACCGGCAGTGCGTCACCGCAATCCCCATGAGAGTGTCCACCGTGTACAGGGCATCAAGCCCGAAGTACCGCGCCGAATTTACATGCGTTGAAACACTCACCGCACTTGATGCACTTCTCCTGATCGATAACATGGAGGGCTTTCCGCTCTCCGGCGATACAGTTGACAGGACACTTTCTGGCACAAAGAGTACATCCGATACATTTTTCTTCGCTGATGGTAAATTTTACCAGATCCTTACAAACACCGCTTGGACAGGTTTGATCCTTTATGTGAGCAAGATACTCATCGTAGAAGTAATGCATAGATGACAGGGCAGGATTAGGAGCTGTCTGACCAAGACCACAGAGACTGGCCTTTTTCATGGCGTTTCCGATGCTCTTGATCTTTTCCAGATCCTCCATGGTTCCCTTACCCTTGGTAATTTTGTCGAGAATATTATAAAGCTTCCGTCCACCTACACGACAGGGTGCACATTTACCGCAGCTTTCCTCAACGGTGAACTCCAGGTAGAACTTCGCAACGTCGACAATACAGTCATCTTCGTCCATAACAATCATTCCACCGGATCCCATGATGGATCCCAGTTCCTGAAGATGCTCAAAATCAATAGGCACGTCGATATTGTCGGCAGTAATTACCCCACCGGAGGGTCCGCCGGTCTGTACCGCTTTAAATTTCTTACCGTCGGGAATACCACCACCGATATTGTAAACGATGTCCCGCAGAGGGGTTCCCATAGGTACTTCTACCAGACCGCTGTTATTGATTTTACCGGTAAGGGCAAAAACCTTGGTTCCCTTGCTGGTTGCAGTCCCAATACTTCCGAACCAGTCGCCACCCTTGGTAATAATAACCGGTATATTGGCCCAGGTTTCCACATTGTTGATAACCGTGGGCTTGCCCCAGAGTCCTTTGGTTGCAGGAAAGGGTGGTCTGGGTTTTGGCATTCCCCGTTCCCCTTCGATCGAGGCAAGAAGTGCGGTTTCTTCACCACAAACGAAGGCACCGGCACCAAGCCGAATTTCAATATCAAAGTTAAAATCGGTTCCCAGGATATTGTCGCCCAGCAGACCCATTTCTTTTGCCTGTTCGATAGCGATTTTTAATCGATTGATTGCCAGGGGATACTCAGCCCGGATGTAGATAAAACCCTTGTCAGCACCACAGGTGAAACCGGCGATTGCCATAGCTTCGAGAACCGAATGGGGATCTCCCTCGAGGATTGAGCGGTCCATGTAAGCACCGGGGTCTCCCTCGTCGGCATTACACACAACATATTTCTGATCCGCATCTTTTACTTCGGCGGTGAACATCCATTTTCGCCAGGTGGGGAATCCAGCCCCGCCCCGGCCCCGCAGACCGGATTTTTTCAGCTCTTCGATGACATCGTGAGGCGTCATTTCCGTAAGAACCTTCCCAAGGGCAGCGTATCCATCCCGGGCAATGTATTCGGTTATGTCTTCGGGATTAATGAATCCGCAGTTCCGCAAAACCACCCGTACCTGCTTCTGGTAGAAACCGATGTTTTCGATTCCCGAAGCTTCCTTCCCTTTTTCCTTGTACTGGAGCCTGTCAACCGAACGGCCTTTAACAATTTGTTCGGAAATTATTTCTTCTGCATCCTCGGGCTTCACTTCCACATAGAAATTTTCTTCAGGAAGAACCTTAACGATGGGGCCTTTTTCACAGAAGCCAAAACACCCGGTTTTTACGATCTGGCAGCTCTCACCTACCCCGTGGGCTTCAGCACTGGCCCGCAAATTCTTGTAGATTTTATCTGCGTTGGCCGATTCGCAACCCGTGCCCCCGCATACCAGTAAATAATGATTAAAAGCCATGTTATACCCCCTCTACTATGTCCGGTGCAGGCCGGTCAAACACGTGTTCATCAACCAGCTCTTTTCCGAGGATGTGGCGTTCAATGATCTGTTTGGCTACCCCGGTATCTACCTTGCCGTAGATAATGTTGGGCATACCGGTCATACGAACTTCCACAACCGGTTCTGCATGGTCCAGACCGATACTTCCAGTCTGTCGCAGACTGACATTGGTGAGATTGTATTCCTGCAGGTAATTCACAAAGGCAGAGAGGGTCTGCTTTGCTCCTGCGGCTATACCACTGGTTCCCATTCCCACGATGATTTGTACCGTTTTGTTTTCGGTCTCTCTCATTTCCAGGGCCTGGCGTTTTTCATCTCTTAACTTTCTCAGGTCATCAAGGCTTAGCTTAGCCATGTTCATCCTCCTGTGATTCTACATATTCCCGAATGAGTCCAAGGGTTCCCGGTTCTTCCAAGGGGCCCGCTGCATCCAGGATTTCGCTTCGCAGTATCCGATACTCAATTGCCGGATCGCTGCACGTTCTGGTTATAATCAGTTCATGTTCACCGGGGAATGCAATACAGGTCAGGAGGGTCAAGGAAAGTGAACCTACCGGTGGAGTATCCACATGGTTCAGAGGAAACTTCGCCCTGACCTGCGTTCCCATGCCTTCGGTGCTCTCCAGGGTGAATTCTCCCCCGATCGCCTCCAATGCCTGTTTTAAAAAGGGCAGTCCCAGACCAACCCTTCTTCCCGGGTGCTTGAATCCATCGCTGTAGAAAGGGTCCAGAGCCCTGTCCTGTATGCTCTGGCTCATGCCCTTTCCGTTGTCCTGTATTTGAAACTCGAAGGAATCGGGCGTCTGGAAAATATCCAGCCTTATATGCCTGCCTCCGCTTTCCACCGCGTTCTGAAGGATTTCCACAATGAAATCCCCAATCTCTGCGTGCATCCCGGAAACCTAGGCACCTCGGTGCTTGGCGACAATTTCTGCCATTTGTTCGGTTTTTACCTTTCCGTAAACCTCACCATTCACTGTGAGTACCGGAGCAAGTCCACAACATCCAACACATCGGACCGATTCAATAGAGAACTCTCCATCGTCGGAGGTGCAGTTAACCCCGATACCCAGGAGGTTTTCCAGTTCCTGAATGAGGTCCCCAGCTCCCTTGAGGTAACATGCGGTTCCCATGCATACGGAAACCATATTTCGTCCGGGCTTTTCCAGTTTAAAAAAGTGGTAGAATGTAATGACGCCGTAGATCTTAGCCAGGGGAACGCCAATTTCCTTTGCAATATCCATGGCAATTTTCCGGGGAATGTAACCGTATTCCTGCTGAGTCCGGTGCAGGATCATTATGAGGTTTCCCGGCTTATCCTTCCATTGGTGGATAAATTCCATGAGACCATCGGTAATTGTAAACTCTTCCATCGCTGTTG
This sequence comes from Spirochaetaceae bacterium, assembly GCA_007129335.1. GTDB lineage: Bacteria > Spirochaetota > Spirochaetia > DSM-27196 > Salinispiraceae > SKVS01. The sequence goes on along the minus strand of SKVS01000246.1, from coordinate 1,640 downwards.
CGGGCATGAGTCCTCCTATTGAGCACGTTCGGTTTGGTACAACAGAACGGTGCAGTCGTGATTTCTGGTACGGCTTTATTCTAACGTTACATTAATTATGTGGCAAGAACTTTACAATAAAAAGGGAAACGTTTGTTTATAATCTTGTGTTTCAATTAAAATCAATATAGAATCCTTTTTAGGACATCAAAGAAAATATATTGTGAAAAAGGTAATATTAATATGCAACACTTAAATAAGAGTCTGGTTCTGCGGCTGGTCAGGTATTTACGGGTACTGAAGAAGCTAAAAAGCCTCGGTATTGTCAATGTCTTCTCGAACAATTTAGGAGACGCGGTAGGCGTAACCCCCGCAGTGGTCCGGAAAGACTTTTCCATGATCAGCATCCAGGGAAATAAGCGGGGGGGCTACAATATCGACACCCTCATGAATGAACTGCGAAATATCCTGGGAAAACAGGAGCGGCAGGATGTCGTTATTATTGGTTGTGGTCGAATCGGCTCTGCCCTCATGCATTATAAAGAGTTTGAAAAAGAAGGAATACGGGTTCTTGCGGGTTTTGACTCTGATACAAGCCGTATAAACTCCGAGCTTCCCATTCCTATTCTCCCCCTGGATGATCTGGAAAAGTACGTTACCGCCCATTCCATCGAGGTAGCAATTATTGCAGTTCCAGAGAATTCTGCAACAAAGGTTTTCGATGACCTGGTTTCTTATGGTGTCCGGGGGTTTCTCAACTTCACCAGCGTAGAACTGAAATGCCAGGGAAGGTGCGATAGACCAAACTGCGGTCATAACTGCACTGTTCATAATGTAAACATCAGTTTAGAACTGGAAAATCTTTTCTACCTGATAAATATGCACGAAATGGTAATGGCAGACCAGGATGGACATTGCGATGACGTATGAAAGAATTATTGAAATTCTCTCGGGAAACCTATACCACACCTGCTTTACCTACGAAGAAGCGCGTATTACCAACTTTGTTGCCAGCGACCTCATGAGCGATGTTCTGGTTCTGGAAGATGAGGAATTCCTCCTTATTACCTCTCTGAGCAGCGAACAGGCGGTTCGGACCGCAGATATTGTCGGCGCACGGGGAATTTTGCTGGTAAACGGCAAAAAACCCCAGCCTGGAATGGTTACCCTTGCCAAGGAGTTGAACAAGACGCTTATTACCACCTCCCAGCGAATGTTTCGGGTTTGCGCCCTCCTGGGCAGGGAACTGGATAAGGAAGGGCTGCTATAATGAGTACCAGCTTCCTGTTGGGGAATGAAAATACCCCGAGCTACATGATCGAACTCATGTACCGCATGAAGGTTCGGGATGTCATGACAAGGAAGCTCACCACCGGAAGCAGAACGGACACCCTGGCTTACCTCCAGGAAACAATGCGGCAGCAGAACATTACCGGAGTACCAATTGTAGATAATACCCGCCTGGTGGGCATTGTCAGCATGGACGATATTATCAAAGCCCTTCAACAAAATGCCATGGACGAAACCGCCGATCAGCGGATGTCCAAGAATGTCATTGTACTGGAAGATGAGGAATTCCTCCTTATTACCTCTCTGAGCAGCGAACAGGCGGTTCGGACCGCAGATATTGTCGGCGCACGGGGAATTTTGCTGGTAAACGG
>SKVS01000263.1 GCA_007129335.1 Spirochaetaceae bacterium | reverse complement strand
ATTTCCATAAGAAATATTCTTCCCCTTTTTGCTTAACCAGATAATGCCGGGTTGCTACTCCACCGGCCAGAGGAATGACCACGAACAGTACTACCGACAAAAACAGGGTTGCCCAGGGAATCGAAACCCCGCCGATGCCAAGCAGCAGTCCGACAATCGGCACAAAGGCAATCAGGATGATCAGGTCATTGGTGGCTACCTGGACTACGGTGTAGGCTGGATTTCCCTTGGTCAAATGACTCCAAACGAAGACCATGGCCGTACAAGGAGCTGCACCTAACAGTACTGCACCAGCTAGATAATCCCGTGCCAGTCCTTCGGGGATTATGCCCCGGAAAATCACAAAGAAGAATAAGCTGGCAATGGCGAACATGGAGAAAGGTTTTATCAGCCAGTTTGCTACCCAGGTAACGTACAATCCTTTGGGATTTTTGCCGACGTTCTTGATGCTCTCAAAATCTACCTTGAGCATCATCGGGTAAATCATCAGCCAAATCAGAATGGCAATGGGGATGCTGATGTTTGCCACCTCGAATTGTGCCAGAAAATTCGGGATTTCCGGAATGAAACGGCCAATTACTACACCGGCTATCATGCAGAGGGTTACCCAGAGGCTCAGGTACCGTTCAAACAGTGACATTCTTGCGGGTTTTTTTTTCATGCGCTGTGCTCCTTTTTGCTGTAGGCGATGAATTCCAGTACTCTTTCTTCGATATTCCGGGCCAATTCCCGGGTCTGTTGGAGTCGTTGTTCGTAACTTCCTTCGAAGCTGCGGGGATCGGGAAATGGCCAGGACAGGCGGTTCACCGGTCCGGGGAAGACGGGACAGTTTTTCTCTGCAACCGGATCGCAGACGCCAATGACCCAGTCGTATGTCTTGCCGCTGCGGAATACCTGCTGGAGGGCTTGGGGCTGTTTGGATCGAATGTCGATACCCTGCTCCAAAAGGACCTGAACCACCAGGGGATTCAGGGTTCCGGCTTCCAGGCCAGCGCTTTCGGCAATGAACCGATCCTGCCCATGCAGGTGAACATAGGCTTCAGCAAGCTGGCTGCGGGCTGAGTTGTGCACACAGAAAAACAGTACCCGGACTGGTTCGGGTTGTAGGGATGATGGGAGATTCACGCCGAGACCGCCGGTTTCTTTCGGGCGGTAGGTTAAGGCCCTGGTGTTCAATGTCCCCAGGGTTAATCGCCATTTCAGGCGTTCCAGGTCGTAGGTACACGGATCGGCTCCTGGTTTTGTTGATCCGTCGTTGTTACATAATTCAGGAGAACAGGTTTGGCATAGACAGTAATCCAGGACCCATTGACCCAATTCTGCAACTCCGGGCATTTCCGTATTCAGTCGGTAATACACCATTTTTCCCTGTTGTGTTTCCTTGACCAGGTCAGCTTTTTTCAGTTTAGCTAACCCTCTGCTGATGGCATACTGGGGACGTTGGAGGATATCTGAGAGCTCTGCCACGTTTACATGGCCAATTGTGCGAAATCTAAGAATGAGGTTGCTGTGTGCAAGAATGCGGAAAATCCTTAGGCGGGTCTGGTCTGACAGTGCCTTGAAAAAGTATTGAGACTTCATATATGCACATATGTGCATATCTTCAAGAAAAAGTAAAGGGAATTCTCAAGTTTCTCTAGCACATCTCATTGTTATTCTCAAAAATACGCTATTCTAAGACACAGAATCCCCCGATCCTTTGCAAAATGAACTTCCAGCCAGGGTTCTGCAGGATCGGAAAAATCCGGTATCACATTATCAGCCAGGGTAAGAAATTGTTGACTAAGCCTGCGCAGATCCTGGTCTACCTGGATACGAATAGTTAATGTATCCCGAATGCTGGTATCCAGGTCCAGAGAAATGGTCAGGTTCGGGCTCTGAAACTCTTGGGATGGAGAAGATTTTCCGTTTTTGTCCAGAAGTTCTATGAGAAAGGCCAGAATTGTTACCAGCAGTTTCACCGGAACCATATGGGCATGCAGGTTTGATGAAGAGGTACTGGTCAGATGAATAATCTGCTGTTTGTTTGAAAGCAGGGTTTCCAGTTGCCTGAGCAAATCCATTTCCACAACAGGTTGGAGTTCAAAGAACCTTGGATTTAGCAGGGCATTCCGGTACTCATTCAGGGTTGTGGCTTTTTCGAGTGTTTGCCCCAGAGTCTCCAGATTCCCGGTTGAGAATCCCTGTTCCCCTGAGTCAGCACAGATTTCATGAGCCTCGCTAATCAGTTGGCTGATAGTGGTATTGGTTTGGTTAATCAGGCCAACCCCAATGGATTCGAACAGTGCCAAGGTGCCCCTGGTTTCTAATTGAGTTTCTGCGTTCAGGTTTCTTTCCAGGGCAAGCAGGATCAGGCAAACATTCAGGACAGTAGTTACCATCGCCAGTACCAGAAAGTGAAAAGTATTGGCAGTGTTTTGTCCAGTAATTCCGGTTATGGCCAGATTCAGGATCAAAAGCCCAATCCGCAGAATCCACATCAGACTGTGAACAAGAAAGAGAGCTCCGCATAACCGCTGCTGCCAATTTTCCTTGCTGGTATTTCTCAGAAAATCAGCACCGGCACGAAACAGATACCAGGCAGACAATCCGCTTAGCAAACTGCCCCGCACAGTATAGGTTGTTCCGGCTAATTCCAGAATGATCAATCCCAAAAACACCAAAACACCGGTTCTATAGGACAGGGGGAATAGGGGTTTTCCGGAAAAAAGCCGGGGAATAGATCGAATCATACTGAGCCAGATAATGTGGAAGAAGGTTATGGGAATCCACAGATCATAGGAACCACCTGCCAGCCCAGCAAAAAAGCTCAAGGTCCACAACCCCAGAGCCAGGGTCCAGGCAAGAAAGAATTTCTGTTTGCCGGCAAACTTCCAAATGAAAACATTGGTCAGAAAGTGGGAAAAGTAAATGAAACTGATAATCAGAAAAGCCGTTGGCATGTGGATCATCCGGAGCCTCCGGAGTTCCTGGAGTTCCCAGCGAAAGAAAACTGACACTCTATGGGGTTTCCCAGGTTGAAAGTCTCGATTTTTCCCTGGCTTCTGCTCTCGAGTATATAGGTAAACCAAAGTTGGTGGCTAGAAGTCAGTGAATTTGGAGAGTTGGGATTCAACACCAGGGTGTTACCGGGGGTAATGGACCCATACACCCGTGATTCCTTGAGCCAGATCCGGATAGTCAGCAAAATGCTATCCTGCAGTGCCAGGCTTTGTATCAGTTCTGCAAAACTCACACAGATCAGGTACAGATCCCAGGGTTCAAGTTCTTCAGACAAGTCATTGGTGCACGAATATTGTACCCGGTTAGCCATGAAGCCCCGGCTCAAAATAGTATTCAGCTGGTTGGTAAACCCCTGTACGCTCACCCTTTCTGTGCTCCCGGCCAGGGGTTGGTCAAAGGTGTTCGGTTGATCAGCAAGGATTCCCGCCAGTTGCTGGAATCCGGTGCGGATAATGCTCGCTGCTTCCTGCCGGTTCTCGAGCGGGCCCTCATCATGCATATCCAGGGCAAGGCGAATATTTCCCAGGGGAGTATTGAGTTCGTGATTCAGTTTGGCCAGCACATGTTGATGCAAAGCATCCGATTCATGACGGATGTATCGTTGGCCCGTTTCTTCTTTTCTGGTGAACTGATGTACAATACCCGTCATGATCATGCTTGCATTAGCAAGAAAAACGAACGGGGGACCAATAAGGACAGAAAATACGGTGTAAACACTCACATCGTACAGGGTCTGGGCCTGTAATGCAGGCAGAGCTGTTAGCAGCCTGAGAAAATACGCCAGACCAAACAGCAGAAAGCTTAGGGAAAAAAATAGCCTGACTGATCGGGAAATGGCAGCCAAAGCCGGGGCTCGGTTAAACCAGGTGTCAGAAAAGTACAGCAGACACACATACACCATAAGGGAATTATGAATAACTGGTCGCAACAGATTCAGCTGCAGATACCATATTTCCAGAAATGCCATCAGAGAATAAGCAAGGCAAAACATAACCTCCCGTAACGGCCCCGGAGAAGTTCGGTTGCTCAGGTGAATAAGTGGGCGATAAAACCAAACCATGTACACCGCTGTTAATAGAGAGGCTAAAATCTGTCCCAGAATTATGAACCTGCCTTGTATGAGTACCATGATCAAAGTCATGAGCCAGACGGTCATGCTTATGTTCCAGGAAAAGAGGTATTTGGGAGGTAGAAAAAAGCGGGTGAGGTACCAGTTTGTTCCGGTAATAGTTATGGTAATGAGGAAAATAATGATGTAAGCAGTGTTCAGGTCTATATTCATGGTTCTTTTGCTCTATGCCATCTTCAGTATAGTATAAGACATTTATTTTCACTGAGAAAATAAACTTGCGCAGTTGTATTCCTCGGTGTAGCATGGAAGCACAGGAGCCACCATGTACACCCAACTAAGTCCCGGACAGGGCATGAGCGCCGACGTGGCAATTGTCGGAGCCGGCGTCAGCGGCTGCGCCATAGCCCGGGTCCTTTCGGCCTACAAACTGGACGTCATTCTGATCGACAAGGAAGCGGATGTCTGCTTTGGAACATCCAAGGCAAACAGTGGTATTGTCCACGGCGGATTTCACCATAACAAAAAATACCTGAAAACCCGTCTGGAAATAGAAGGCAACCTGATGTTCGACCGCCTGCACCGCGAGCTGGATTTTCCCTTCGAACGGCGGGGCATTCTGGTTGCAGCCATGCACGAGGATGAACTGAAGCACGTTGAGTACCTGTATCAGCAGGGGGTGGACAACGGCGCAATCGGCATAGAAATGTGCTCCCGCTCCCGCATGCTCGAACTGGATCCCCAACTCCATAGCGACTGTGTGGGCGGTCTCCATGCCCCCGGTGGGGGAATTATTGAACCCTACCGTTACGGCTTTTCCCTGGCTGAATCGGCCATGAAAAACGGGGTAGAAATTGTGGTCAATTTCCCGGTTGCCCGGGCTGAACACTCCACAGCCAAGGGTCCAAACGGTCAGACCACCACCCTGTTCGCCAAGAATGGAACAAAGGTTTCTGCCAAGTGGATTATCAACGCTGCCGGTCTGTTTGCCGACGATCTATCCCGGATTCTTGGAGCTGAGGATTTTACTATTACCCCCCGTAAAGGGGAGTACTATCTGCTGGACAAGCTGACCCGCGGCGCTCCCCGCAAGGTGCTGTTTCCCGTGCCCAGTTCCATTTCCAAGGGTATGCTGGTCATTCCTACGGTGGAGGGAACGGTCCTGGTTGGCCCAACTGCCGAGGATATTCTGGACAAAGAAGATACCGCCACCAGCGGCACCATGTTGGATTCTATTTTCGACAGCGCCCGGCGACTGGTTCCGGCTATCGCTATGAACGATGTCATAACCAGTTTTTCCGGACTGCGGCCGGCCATGGACAGTGGGGATTTTTACATCGAACCATCCAAAATCCAGTCAAACCTGATTCAGGTTGCTGGCATTCAAAGTCCCGGACTGACGGCGAGTCCCGCAATTGGGGAGTACGTGAAAAATCTGCTGAAAAAGCAAGGCTGTATTCTGGAAGAGAAGCCGGATTTTGATCCTTTCCTGGAGCGAATTCCCCACCTAAGAGATAAAACCAGTTTCCAGTCCGAAGAACTGAATCAGCACGATCCGGGTTACAGCCGCATCGTTTGCCGGTGCGAAAAGGTCAGCGAGGCGGAAATCCGCTCAGCGGTCAAGGCCGGTCACCACACCCTGGACGGCATTAAGTTTGCAGCCCGGGCCGGAGCAGGCAGGTGTCAGGGAGGGTTCTGCACCCACCGCACCATTCAAATCATCCATGAAGAGACCGGAATTCCCTTGTCGCACATCAGCAAAAACGGACCGGGAAGCGAAATGTTCGCCCTCCCCGTTGGCCCTCCAGCTCTGCTGGGGACTTCGCCGCCTGCGCCCAAGGTGTCAGAGCTCGAAGTGTCTGCACCCAATGCAGCTGATCAGCCCGGAAAATCCAACCAGGGAGGCCAAGCATGACCGAATACACCCTTGATGCCGCAGTAATCGGCGGCGGAGCGGCGGGCATGAGCGCTGCAAAAGCCCTGGTGGACGCCGGTTGCACCACCGCCCTGGTGGAGCGGGAACAAACCCTGGGAGGCATTCTCCTGCAATGCATCCACAACGGATTTGGGGTCCACGAATTCAAAGAAGAACTCACCGGCCCCGAATACGCCGAACGTTGGGAAGACATGGTTACCCCCCTGGCAGGACCCCGGGGAGCCACCATATTCACCGACACCACCGTCATGGAGCTCATACCTGGCAGCGACGAAGGGGGATTTACCCTGGTTTGTGTCAGCCCGGGATCAGGATTTTTCCACATTCGCACCCGAGCGGTGGTTCTAACCGCCGGTTGCCGGGAGCGCAATCGGGGCAACATCCGCATACCTGGCACCCGTCCTGCCGGAGTTTACACTGCCGGTCTTGCCCAGCGGATGGTCAACATGGAAGGCTGCCTTCCCGGCAAGGATGCAGTCATTGTCGGGTCCGGGGACATCGGCCTGATTATGGCCCGCCGACTGGTCTGGTCGGGCTGCCGGGTCCACGGAGTGGTGGAAATCCAGCCCTACCCGTCGGGCCTGACCCGAAACATTGTTCAGTGTTTGAACGATTTCTCCATACCCCTGTACCTCAGCCACGTAGTTTCCCGAATTCACGGCAGAACCCGTCTGGAGGCGGTGGATATAACCCCCCTGGAAGAAGGACGGCCAGACACCGCCAAAACCTTTACCCAGGCCTGCGATAATTTATTGTTGTCGGTGGGATTAATTCCCTCGGCAGAACTTGCCCGGGAAGCCGGTGCTCAGCTTAACCCTCTAACCGGCGGTCCCCTGGTGGACTGCAGGCTTATGAGTACCGTACCCGGGCTCTTTGCTGCCGGCAATGGGCTGCATGTTCATGATTTGGTGGATTATGTCTCAGCTGAAGCCCGCCGAGCCGGGGAAAATGCCGCAGCCTACCTTTCAGGCTATCAACCAGCACGGCAAATCCGCCTGAAACCCGGCAGCAACATCCGTTACCTGGTACCCGGCACCCTGGATCCAGCCCGACCCCAGCCGATCCTGTTCCGACCGATGATCGTCAAAAACGGTGCAATCTTGACCCTGTCCCTGGATGGCAAAATCATCAAGGAACAGAAAAAGAACCACATCCAACCCTCGGAAATGATGCAGGTTGACCCGGCTAAACTCGATCTGGGTAATTTGGAACTCAGACCTGATTCGGTCCTGGAGGTGAGTTTATCATGAACAGTCAACAGAACAGTAACCAGAACAACAAGCAAGGGAACAACAATCCCGACAGCCGGAATCCGGCGGCAACAGCCACAGAAAATCCGGAGCAAACCCGGGAAATCATTTGCATCGCCTGCCCGGTGGGCTGCCACCTGCAGGTAATGTTCAGGGGTGGGTTGGCTAAGGATGCCTCTCCGGACCCCGACACCATTGCAATAACCGGAAACCGCTGCCCCCGGGGCGAAATCTACGGACGGGAGGAAGTACTTGCACCGACCCGTATGGTGACCACCACGATTCCCGTGGCAGGAAGCTCCTTTGCCCGGCGTGTGCCCGTTCGGACCACCGGGCCGATCCCCGTTGCCCGTATACCCGATTTGCTGACCCAATTGCATGCCATGGAATTGCATGCTCCCCTGGCTCGGGGGCAGGTGCTCCTTACCGTGGAGGGGTCAGAGAATTCAGACAACGAAGCTATTCAAGTTGTAACGAGTCATCGGGCCTAATCTGAGGCTGTACCGAGCTTGAGCGCTCTTGGAAGAGGATAGGGTTTTCTATACTATGAGTCCATGATAGCAACAATCATTAATGCAGCAACGGTCATTATTGGCGGAATACTGGGTCTGGCCATGGGTCGGAAAATAGAAAAGAATCAACCTCTCCAGCAAAGCGTTTTTATTGGAATTGGAATGGTAACCCTGGTCATTGGTATGATGATGGCCCTGCGTAGCCAGAGAATTTTATTCCTCGCCCTTTCCCTGGTCCTTGGAGGCATTATTGGCGAACTCATGGGGATCGACCGGGCCATAACCAGATTGGGTAAAAAAATCCATCAGCTGACCACCAGGTCAGCGGGAAAAACCACCGAACAGTCTCAAGACCATCATGCTGCAGGAACAAGGTTCGCTGCAGGTTTTCTGGAAGCATCGGTGCTGTTTTGTGTGGGATCCATGGCAATTTTAGGGAGCATTCAAGCCGGGATGGAAGGAAAATACGAAATTCTATTAACCAAATCGGTCATGGATGGATTCATGGCTATTTTGCTTGCTGCAAGTCTGGGTGCTGGGGTCCTGTGGAGTGCGGTCTCGGTCTTGGTGTATCAGGGGGTTCTGACCTGGTGGGCGAGTTTTTTCCAGGGGTCTGTAGACCCTCTCATACTCAGTGAAATCAGCGGGGTTGGCGGGGCAATGATATTAATGATTGGGTTTAATCTGTTGGGGATCAAGAAAATTCCCACGGCAAATTACCTGCCTGCATTGGTCCTGGCCACGGTGTTTGCCCTGGCAGACCCCTGGCTACCCATGCTCCACTAGATTTGCTCAGAAAACCCTGAACTCCGGATGCTCATCCAGAATGGGTATGACCGAAACTCCGCTTTGAATGTCCTCCATTGCCTCGATTTCCCGAATAGCTGAAATCAGGTGAGCTTCCTTCACCCGATGGGTCGTAATAACAATAGGTACACAGGGTTCCTGAAGTATTTCTGCAGAGACATCGGTAATTTTGGTGGATTCTTCTGGTTCGGGTATTTCATGTTGCAGGATTGAAGAAAGGCTTATGGTTTTGCTCCCCAGGATGGTAGTAATTTTACCCAAATTTCCCGGTCGGTCCAGAACCCGCAGCTTAATGTAGTAGCGCCGGCGGATTTCGCTGGGTTTTTGGAGTTTTACTGATCCATTATCCTTGGGCCATTGGGCAAGGGCCTTGAACTGGAGGGGATAGGCTCCTATCCCTATGGATACCAAATCGGCTACAACCGCGCTGGCAGTGGGGGTCCCTCCCGCTCCCCTACCGTAGTACATGGTATGTCCAACCGCATCTCCGTAGATGGAAACGGCGTTGAAGCTGCCGTTTACCCATGCCAGGGGATGATCCATGGGAATAAAAGCCGGTTCCACCCGGACAAAAGCTCCTTTTCGGCCTTGAACCGCACTGGCAATGAGTTTCATGACGTATCCCATTTCACTGCCAAAAAGCACATCCTCGGTTTCCAAATCATGAATTCCCTGAACCGGAATGGAGGCCAAATCGATGGTTGCTCCATAGGCAAGCTCGGCCATAATGCAAATTTTATGGGCGGTATCTCCACCGGTCACATCCAGGGTAGGATCGGCCTCGGCAAATCCAGCTGCCTGGGCGTCTGCAAGGGCTTGTTCGTAGGTTTTATCTTTCTGAATCATTTCAGAAAGAATAAAATTACAGGTTCCGTTTAGTATTCCGTAAATTGCATCAATGGAGTTTGCGGTTAAACCGTCGTACAGTGCCCGTATGAGGGGAATTCCTCCCCCGCAACTTGCTTCAAAGCCAATACTCTTTTCCTGTTCCAGGGCTTCATCGAAGAGT
>SKVS01000013.1 GCA_007129335.1 Spirochaetaceae bacterium | reverse complement strand
CCCGGCTGAAACCGGCCATGAGGGTATTACCCTTATAGGGATGTAATGACCGAGCTGTTGGATGGGATTCCAGCCCCTGAATCCAGTGCAGTTGAGCATCCCTGGTATTTCCCTTAAACAGCTGTTTTTTTCCCTCGTCAATCCCAATAAAATTGATACCTTGTTCCATTTTTTCCATAGGAAGAATGGTGCACAGCTTTGTTTTCAGTGTCAAGCCTGGGTTTCATTGGCAGGCATATGACAGGCATTTGGAAAGTATGCATTCTTCAGCCTTACTTCAGACTGCCTGCAGATAATCCGGATACAATAACCCGCTGAAACACTATAACCGCCAGGAGCACCGGCAAAATTGAAACCATGGTACCTGCTGCTACCCAGGCCCACTGCAGATCGAAAGCCCTGCTGAAACTCAAAATTGCAACCGGCACCGTTTCCACCGCAGCGGATCCAATACTGACCGTATTTGCCAACATGAATTCTCCCCAGGATCCCAGGAATGCCAGGACTCCTGCAGAAAATATTCCCGGAGCCGCAATGGGCAGGACAATCCGAAACAAAGTCCTGAGGGTACCGGCACCATCAATTTTCGCTGCATCCTCAATTTCGAAGGGCACATTGGCAAAGTAGCTCGCAATAAGGAACGATGACAGGGGTAAGGCGTATACCATATTCGGAATTATCATGGCCCAATAGGTTCTCAGCAAGCCCAAAGACCTCATGAGCACAAACGTAGGAGCAATGATTACTATGGGGGGAATCATTCCAGCTATTTGCATAATGTAAAGGGAGGCAGTCCGAAACTTAAACCGTAAACGGGATATGCCATAGGCAGAGAGACTGGACAGCAGGAGGGTTCCCAGAACCGCACCAGTGGAAACAACAGCGCTATTCAGGAGAGATCGCTGAATAGTGAACCGCTCTCCCAGGACGGTACGGTAATTATCCAGGGTTGGTTGGCTGGGCCAATATTCCACGGGAATGCGATACTCGGTACCCAGGGGTTTGATTGATGTAATAAACATCCATGCCAGAGGAAAGAGGCACCAGAAACCAATAATGAACACAATGAAACCCGATGTAATGGAATGTTTATAGGATGATGGCTTTTTCATGCTTACTCCCGGAAGCTGAAGTTTCTGCGTACCCTGCTGATATAGAAGGTACCTACCAGGGCGACCAGAATAAAGGTTACCACCGCGTAGGTAGATGCTCTGCCGAACTGAGCAAATCGGAAATACGCATTGTACGCAAAAGAGCTCAGGGTATCCGTACTGTTTCCCGGTCCGCCCCCGGTCAGGGTGTATACCACATCGAAAACCCGCAGGGCATCCTGGCTGCGGTACAGCAGGGCAACAAAAACCGTGGGCATTATTATGGGAAGGGTTATAGAGAAAAACCTCCGCACAGCATTGGCACCATCAACAATGGCAGATTCGGTTACTTCCCTGGGAATAAGGGCCAGCCCTCCCATTAGAAAGAATGCGGCAATGCTCGCACCCTTCCAGGTATAGGCAGCTACGACACTGCCCATGGCAAGATACCGATCCATGAGAAACAGGGGAGGTTCGCTAACCAGTCCGATTCTTACCAGAACATCACCAATCGGACCAACATCCGTATTGAGCATCCATCGCCACATGGATGCCTGTATTACCTTGGGAATGGCCCAGGGAACAATAATAATTGCCCGCAACAGACCCCTCATTTTCCCAGGAACATAAAATGTTGCCAGAGCAAAGGCCATTCCCAGGCTCAGATCCAGGGTTACTGCCACGAGGGTGAATCCTGCTGTGAAAAGAAAGGTGTACCAGAACTGGTCGCTGGCCATTACTACTGCGTAGTTTCTGAATCCAATGAACGGCGCATTGAGCCAGTCAGTAGTGAATTCAAGATCGAAAAAAGAGTACACAAAACTTTGTACTATTGGGTAGTAGTTAAAAATGACCAGCCCCAGCACCGCAGGAAGAACGAGAACCATACCTGTTCTGGTTTCTATTTTGTTGGAAATCATTGGAATCCCCCGGGAGTAGCACCGAAGGCAAGACCATAAGCAGGCATGGGTTTACGAAAGCCCTACTGGAGAGCTGAAGCCCGGCGCTGCATATTCCTCATGGCATCTGCAACGGGACGGGTTCCTGTTAGAGCAGCATTCAATTCCTCCTGAAGAATCGCGGAAAGCTCGGCATAATTAGGAGAAGGTGGCCGACTCATTGCTACCTCTACCAGGGCCGCAAGTTTCTCGGAATTAGGGTTGTACTCCTGAACCACCGGATCATCATAAAGACCAATATAGTGCTGAACCGGACCCCAGGCCAGAGCGAAGCCTTTTTGAACCTCTCTGCTGGAAATTACCTCCAAGACCCGTGCAGCATTTTCCTGTTTCCTGCTGTAAGGATTCATAGCAAAGGCAAAACCTCCGGTTATGGAAACCGACCTTCCTTCAGGTTCTGCAGGAAAGGGAATAAAATCCCAGTTTCCAACTACTTCCGACCTGTCTGGATTATCGAGGGATACGATGATGTCGTGATTGTCCCAGGAAAAAATAGCTTCTCCTGCGGGAAACCGTTGGCGGGATTCCCGCCGTTCCCAGTTTTGAACCTCCCTGGGCGACCAGCTCTGGGTTATTGTGTCCCTCATGAACTGAACAGCTCGAATACTTTGGGGTGAATCAAAAGCAAAGGCCCCTGAAGAATCGGTGTAGGTGCCGCCGAAGGAATGCAGGAGGGTAGAGTAAAACATGACCAGGGAGTCTCCCCTGGCCCCAGGCCACAGGAGACCTGAGAGTTCTGGACGGTCGGCCCTAATTGTTTCTATAATTTGAACCATTTCCGTAATGGTAGTTGGAGCAGAAAAACCATATTCTTCCAACAAATCGGTTCTGTAATAGAGTCCAGCCAAGGTTCCCCAGAATGGGACCCCGATCCAGCTTCCATCATGGCCGAAGGTTTCAAGACCTGCTGCTGCGATGCGGTTGTCCAGATCGGGCAGAACATCATTCAAGGGAGCAGCCCACCGTGCCCTGGCGAACTGGGTAACCCAGGGAGTATCAATGCCGAAAATATCGACCGTTGCATCCTGGCTGGTCATCCAAATTACCAGCTGGTCCAGCATGTCCTGGGGCATGGTTAAGTATTCGAGGGTTATCTCCGGGTACCGCTGAGACAGCACCTGCCGGATTACATCTATGGGGGGAGGCGCATCGGTAAAACTATCGGAGAGAAAAGGGTTGTACCCCAGGGTTATGGTATTCGGATCGGTCTGTTGACCCCGGCCTCCGGCAAATGCAAATAGGGAAATCAGGACTAAGAACATCCCGATAAACAACGGACTTTTGATTTTCATTATCATCCTCCAGATTCGGTCTTTTTTATAACTTAGTCATCATTCCCAGTGAACTCAAGGTTTTTTTTCCAGGACAAACGCATATGACAAAGTTGTTCGGGAAAATAACCCATTCAAGGCTTAATTGCAGGGGATTAGCCAACCTCATTACACAATTTTGTTAGTACTGAAGGCCCGGTGTTTGCCCTGTTTTTTCTGCTTCAGATCATAAAGCAGGCAGGTTATGGCTGATTTATTCTATGTTTGCCCACAGGCCCCGGGGCTGGGGAGTGAGTCCTGATTGTTTAAGATGGGTAATATCTGCCAGACCTGTACACCGGGGAGTTGCAATACCCCGAATCCTTTCTTCGAACAGAACGGTTGTTACAGAGGATGGCCAGAGGAAGAAGCTGCTGTATACAAGAGGGAAAGGAATACCCAATAAATGGGACAACCAGGTCAACCCGAAACCGGCGTGACAAAAGACCGCAAGTCTCTGGTTCCGGTCTGTTTCTTCCTGTATACGGTAAAGATTGTTCTCCCGAACTACCCCATGTTTTGCAAGAAAAATATCCGACTGGGAAGCCAGTGAATCCAGAACCTGGGAGAAACCCTGGTCATAGGGGTGGACAGCCAGCCAACCATCCTCGGTTACTATTCTGTTTGCCAGATGGCGCACCTTTTCCGGATGGTAATCCCACAGGGCGGTTTGGCCAAAGGGTTCACCCTGCTCAACAGAAAATCCCTCTATTTCCCGGGTCCATTCTTCTACACCCAAGGGAAGCCCCGTGGCTCGAGCAGTATACCCGGCAGTGTCCCGGGCCCTGCCCAGGGGGGAGGTGTACAAATGGGTTGGCTGAAGGCTTTCCATAACCCGGGACAGGGCCACAGCTTCCCTATGCCCCTGATCGGTTATGGTATTCCGGGCATAATCCGGGTCAGCGTGCCGGATGATATACAGTTGCATAGAACACTCCTTCTCACTATTACTTATTATGATGCTTATTATGACAGGGCAAACGCAGGACGAATATGGAAAGCAAAGAATACGTAAGCCCAGGAGAACTAGGTCGCTTATGACTATAGATTCAAAGGAATAACTCGACAACTGTCATTAGTTTGCCCTGATGGTTATTACAGAACAGGAACTTGACCCGGAAGAACCAAAGGTCTATGGTAAACCATGGTTTCAGCCCCCCTGCCAAACAACGAACAGGAGCGTTTGAGAAAGCTCCATAGCTACGGTATTCTAGATACCGAAGATGAAAAAGAATTCGATGACCTTGTTCAATTGGTAGCATCGATCTGCGGCACCCCTATGGCAAACATCTCTTTGGTAGACAAGGACCGCCAATGGTTCAAGGCAGTACACAATATGGAGTTTCGTCAGACATCCCGCAGCACCGCCTTTTGCGCCCATACAATCTTGCAGGATGACCTGTTCCTTATTCCTAATGCCCTGGAAGATGAACGTTTCGCTGACAATCCCCTGGTAACAGGAAATCCCGGGGTCCGATTCTATGCCGGAATGCCTCTGAAAACCCCCGACGGCTACAATATTGGATCCCTCTGTGCCCTTGATTCTGTTCCCCGGGAGCTCACCGAAGAACAGAAATCAGCTCTGAAGGTGCTCAGCAATCATGTAATTCACCTGTTTGAGCTCAAGGTAAAGAATAAACAAATTGAAGAACAAAAGCATCAACTGGAGCTATTATCCCAACAAAAGTCCAGGCTTCTGTCTATTCTCGCCCACGACCTGCGCTCGCCCCTGGCTACCCTGAGCGATTTGCTGACATACATGCAAACCGAAGAACTGGCACAGGATCAACAGACAATGCTCTTTCAGGACATAAAGCAACTCATTGGTTCATCCAATTACCTCATAGAAAATGTCATGAAATGGGCTGGCAGAAAGACCGGCGAAAAAGAGTTTACCTATGAATCTATTGTTCTGTACGACCTTCTCTCAGAAATAATTGGCTCCATGGAGTACGAACTCCTTCAGAAAGCTAACAAGGTCCTCATAAATCTAGATAAAGGGGTTACAATCCGTTCAGACCGCACCATCTTGCTGTTTATTCTCCGGAATATTCTCATGAACGGGAATAAGTTCACCTCTAATGGATCAATTACCCTGGGTCTGAAACAATCCACCGAGGAAATAAGCCTATTCGTACAAGATACCGGGGTGGGCATGACCGAAGAGCAGCTGAGCAATCTTTTTGATTGGGACAGCAGAAAAAAATCCCTTGGGACAGCCGGAGAGCGGGGATCGGGGGTTGCCCTGCTTTTTTGCCAGGATTTTGTTCGAAGAATGGGCGGACGCTTGGAAGTCGAAAGCAAGAAGGATCAGGGCTCTACTTTTTTCATTCATCTACCACAATAATCTTGCAAACTTTACCCTGACCCGAGGGTGTTACTCTGGTTCATCGGGTATGGGTCGGCCCTGGGGATCGTTTATAGGTTCATCAAGACCGGATGCCAGGTCTTTCCGGAGTTTTGCATCGGTATAGTGCTCCAGAACATCGGCCTGGTAGTGCAGCTCCTTTGGATCTACCTGACAATCATCGTGGAAATAGGTTTCCCAAAGACGGTGGGATCGCAGAACCTCCTGCCCCCGGCGCAGCCCCTGTTCGGTGGCTTTGTATCGCCCCTCCCGGAATACCAGTAATTTTCCAAATTGCATACACCGCAGAACAATGAACAACAGGAATCTGCGGCCGGCAAAGGGCGAACCCTGAATAGCAGCTAAATTCCTCGCACTCAGACCGCCATCGGCCAGGGGCAGCACATCCTCAGACCCGGTTGACCGTTCGGCCGAACGAGCAAGTAATCCAAGAACGTCCTGGGTGTGAACAGCAAAACCACGATTGATCTTCTTAACCAACCGGGCAAAAAGACCTTGATCAGGAGCAATAACCATTGCCAGGAAAAAGAACACCCCCAGCACAACCGCCATGGAACCTGCGGTACTGGTATCGGTGTAACCAAAAAAACCAGGAATGGTAATTGCAGCCACATGGCCCAGAACAGCTGAAACACCGGCGACCCCCGTACTGACCAGCAGAAAGCTGGACAATCGCTGGGTTAACAGCCAGGCGATTGAACCGGGTACAATGAGCATGGCCACAACCAGAACGCTCCCTACAACCTCGAAGGCAGCAACGGTGGTTATAGAGACCATAATCATGAGTACATAGTGCAGCGCTGTTGCAGGTATTCCCAGGGTAGTTGCCAGGGCCGGGTCAAAGGTTACCAAACGGAACTCCTTGAAAAACACAAGAACAAGAATCAAATTGAACAAAAGAACCCCCGAGAGCACAATAACACCCTGGGGAATATCAAATCCCCATAGCTCTACCATACGCAGAGGAACCAGCTCCACTGCTCCAAAGAGCACATGCTCGGGATGAATGTCCACATTTCTTGCAGCCTGCTCAATCATGATCAGTCCCAGGGCAAACAGGACGGTAAACACCACTCCCATGGAGGCACCTTCCTCCAGACGGGTATGCTGATGGAGAACCTGTACCAGAACAGAGGTAAGAATACCCACCAAACCCGCTCCAATGAGCAAAGGAAGCCCCGACCGGGAACCGGTTAAGAGAAAAGCAAGGGCAATTCCCGGGAGTACTGCGTGGCTGATTGCATCGCCCATCATGCTGATTTTTTTCAGTACCAGAAATGAGCCGATAAGCCCACAGGTTACCCCTGCCAGAACCGCAGCTAAGACAATCCAGGTATCCAGGGATGTCCACATAAGGGCTGACCAGATCATGGTTTTTCCTCCAATGAGCCCAGGGGATGAAAACTCTCGGGCAGGGGGGTACCAAATCGGGGTAATAATTTCTCCAACTCGGCAACCATTTCATCTCCTAACACATGTTCAATTTGATCCGCCCCCTGATCCACATGAGCCGGTGCAATTGCAGCAAACTCCAGAAGGTATACCTCCCAGAGCCGGTGGTTTCTGGTAACCCTGGCAGCCTCGGATCTCCCCGAAGGAGTCAGTTTCCAATATCCCCTTGGGGTGAACAGGACCCTTCCCTGTTTTTTCAGGGATTTCAACCCTCTGTAAAGAGAACCACGTTGCCATTGACGGGCATCATTCAGATAGTCCCACTGCCCTTCCTGGTTTGCTCCAATATTTCCTGTTCCATACTGTTCCTCAAACTCGTAGAGAGCACGAAGCAGATTCTGCCTGAGAATTTTTCTCTTTTGCCGGTTTCGGGCGATGAGTTCCTGTATCAGGCCCCGCTCAGATCCAAAAAGAAGGCTTACCAGAAAAAATGCTCCCTGGGAAACCACAATGGCCGCACCCGCGGGCATTCGGGGCAAAATTGCGCTGATCGAGGTTCCCAGATAAGAACCGAGAGCTCCAAACATGGCCGACAAAAAAACCAACAGCCCCAGTTTGTTTGTCCAGAACCTGGCCGCTGCCGGGGGAATAACCAAAATGGCAATAATTAATATGATTCCAACCGCCTGTAGACCTATTATGGTCACCCCGACAGCAAGAGCCATGAGCAAAGCATCAAGAAAGGTAACCGGCCATCCGTCTCCCGCAGCGAAGGGAGAATCGAAGGTAAAAAGCCTGAACTCCTTGAAGAGTAAAAGGGTTAACCCAATAATTACCAGAGCGGCGGTACCAATGAGGACTGCATCGCTTAAAAGCATAGATGCGGTTCTCCCATAGATAAACGAGTTTAATCCCGCTGCTGGGGCTCCGCGCATTCGTTGAATTATGCCTAGAAGTACAATCCCAAACCCGAAAAATACACTCAGAATTATCCCAAGCGCCGCGTCCTGGGTAAGACGGGTAGTCCGGGTAATGAATAACACACAGCCCATACCTAATAATCCGGAAACCAGAGCTCCCAGCATGAGTAAGGGCAGGCTTCGGGGATTACCCCCCAGTTGCATAAGAATAATAAAGGTTGCAGCCACCCCCGGCAGGGCAGCATGACCAACCGCGTCTGCCAGGAGGGATCTTTTTCTCAGCAAAAGAAAAACTCCCACTACCCCGCCGGCAAGACCGAGCATGACCGTACCGAACATAACAACCCGGGTATTATAATCCCCAAGAGTCAAGACCCGGATGAGCCGGTGAAGCACCTGGCTGGAGTCGTAGTTCCCCAACCACATTACAATCTCCTGCCCATGGCATCCACTGCCCGATCCAGAAGGGTCAGCCGGCCTCCGTAGGTTCTGCGTAAATTCTCAGGGGTAAACACTGACTGAACCGCACCAGCGGCAACAACCCGCATATTGAGCATAATCAGATAATCGAAGTACTCCCGGACCGTTTCCAGATCGTGGTGTACCACAAAAACGGTCTTTCCCTGTTCCCGTAAGCGCTGGAGTATAGCCATAATGGCCTTCTCGGTTGCTGCGTCCACACCGGCAAAGGGTTCATCCATAAAATATACCTGGGCATTCTGAACAAGGGCACGGGCGAGGAAAATTCTTTGCTGTTGTCCACCCGAAAGTCTGCTGATTTGCCGATGGGCATAGTCTGCCATACCTACTTCTTCCAAAGCTTTCAGGGCAAGTTCTCTGTGCTTTGAACCTACCGGCCTGAACCAACCTATTTGACGGTACAAACCCATGGCAACCAGCTCCACAGCATTTATGGGGTAATCCCAATCCACGCTCTCCCTTTGGGGCACGTAGCCTACCAACTGCCTCTGGAGCCTGTAGGGTTTTCCAAAAATTTCCACCTTACCGGTGGTATGGTTTACAAGATTCAATATTGCTTTAATCAGGGTACTTTTTCCTGCTCCGTTTGGACCAACAATCCCGGCAACAACACCTGCAGGAACATCCAGATCCACATCCCACAGTACCGGCTTACGCTGATAAGCCACAGTAAGATCCCGAATGTGGAGGGCAGGGAGAGATTTTTCCTGAGATGACTGATTTTTCTGACTCTGATTTTCCATGTTCTCCCCCATTCCTCCTGGTAAGTACCCTAGATATGCGAACCGATCTATTGGGCCAGGAGTCCCCGGAATCCCCTGGGGGGTACTGTACCACCAAGGGCTCTGGCTATGGTAGTAGCATTATGGTCTATCATACCAATATAGGTGCCCTCATAGGTTCCCTCAGGCCCCATAGCATCGGAGAAAAGCTCACCTCCAATTACGACCCGATGCCCCCGGGCTGCTGCTCCTTCAATGACAGCCATAAGCGCTCGATCGGCAACAGTGGTTTCGGAAAAAACCGCAGGGATTTGTTTGGTAACCAGAAAATCAACAATTGAGTTAATATCGTCCAAT
>SKVS01000289.1 GCA_007129335.1 Spirochaetaceae bacterium | reverse complement strand
GTTCCGAAGACAAAAAACTGAGTTCCTTCAGCAAGGTTAAGAATATCATCCCAAACCATTCGGTGAGGCAGAGTTTGTCCCGGTTCCATCCCCCCGGTCTGGGGATGTCCAGAAAGAAAAAACACTTCCTGGTGGGCCATAGAGACAGCCAAACGAATACCCTGTCCCTGCAGCCAAATGATTTCACCATCTTCAATGGCTTCCAGGGTACCAAAAAAACGGTACTTTTCCTGTGAATCAGCATTTCGAGCATTGTCGTTTGTCAAAAGGGGGAAGTAACGAGATATTATGAGGCGTTGACGAAAGGATCTCCACCGGGATCGAACATAAACAGCACCGGCTCCAGGAATGAGAATATAACATACCAGACCTAGGGAAAACATAAGAAACAGCACAAACAAAGAAAACTCCTTGAATTCCAGCAGAACCTTAAGTATTTTGAGTCTATGATAGAACGTCTCATCCTCGGTCCCATGCGGACGAACACGTATATTGTAGCCTGCGGGAAAAAAGAATGCATTATTATCGATCCCGGTCCAGATACCGACACATTATGCAAAAACCTGGATTCCCTGAATATTGTACCACAGGCAATTGTTTTTACCCATGGCCATATTGACCACACATCAGGAACCCTGGGCATACAAGACTATTTTTCCAAGAAAAACACCCAAATCCCCGTCGGTATTCATCCAGGGGATTCAGCTTATCTCCAGGAAGATTCCAGAGAACTCAACCGATCGTTTCTCCCAAACAACAGCATCAGAGCCGATAAAACTTTTGAGGCCATGTTCCAAGGACTGCCTCTTCCGGATTTTACCCTGGCAGATGGGGATACCATTCCCGGTACTACCCTTTCGATAATCCATACCCCTGGTCATACCCAGGGCAGCGTTTGTTTCTACGATGAGATAAAAGAAGCGGTATTTACCGGAGACACCCTGTATTTCGATGGAATCGGCCATAGTAATCTACCCGGAGGACAGCCGGATCAAATCATGGATAGCATTGCAACGAAACTTCTTACCCTTCCGGATAATACCAGAGTATTCCCTGGACATGGACCTTTCACAACAATTGAACGAGAGAAAAGGGATAACCAGTTCAAAACAAACCATGGAATGTTATAGTCATACGCTCTTTACGCAGTATGACCAGGCATATATATTACTTTTTGAGTAAACATTAATAAAGAATTGATGGTACAATAAAAGCGGGTTCCTGCAGAACCGGAAACCGATTTCGTTAATCAGGGTAATCATACCCATTCTTGAATAGACCTGGAACGGAGGAATGCATGGCACGAATTGGAATTATCGGAAGCGGTAATGTAGGCACAAATGTAGGGTTCTTTGTAGCTGAACAGGGTATAGCCGATGTATCCCTGTATGATATCCAGGATGGTATTGCCAAGGGAAAAAGCCTGGACATGATGGAAGCCGCACCAATAAGAAAGTACCGCACAAAAATTACTGCAGCTGGTTCACTTGCTGAAATTCATGGAGCAGATATTATTGTTGTTGCTGTAGGATCAGTTCGTACACCCGGAATGTCCCGGGACGATTTGAAAGATAAAAACCTTCCGGTTATCAAGGAACTTGCCGAACAACTCCGTCATGCGCCAGGAGTTATTATTTTAGTCACCGAACCGGTAGACATTCTCATACCAGAATTTATTCGTATCTCCTGCCTCAGCCCCATGCGGGTCATGGGCCTTGTAGGCGTCCTTCACAGCACACGCCTCAGATACATTTTGAGCAGAGAACTCGGGGTAAGCGCCGAGGATGTTGCTGCCCAGGTAATTGGAAGAGACAGCAAAGATATGCTTCCTCTGTACAGCCACTGCACCGTGGGGGGCATTCCAATTGAGCTTCTGCTAGATACCAAACAGTTGGATGCCGTAACAGAAGAACTGGTAAATGCGGGAGATTCAATTGTTCAGTTAGCCCAACGTTCCAGCAGTTATTATGCACCATCAGCAGCAGCCGCTGATTTGTGTCACGATATTCTCAAAAACACTGGAGCAATTCGCTCAGTAAGCCATCTATTCCAGGATGCCTATGGAATTCGAGATGTGGCCATGAGCCTGCCATGTAAAATCGGCAAAAACGGAATAGAGCAGGTTTTTCAGCCCCAGCTTACACCTGAGCAATTACAACATTTACACAACGGAGCAAAGGAACTGGCCAGTTTGGCTTCGGTATCTCCTTGAAAAACCCCAGAGCGTCCCGGGAGAAAACCGGAGAAGCATGATACCCCTATGGTTGAAATTAGCTTTTATGAAGAGGAACGAAAATGAGCAAGGTAGCAATTATTGGAGCAGGAAATGTTGGGGCCACAGCAGCTTACTGTGTGGCTGAGCAAAATGTTGCAGATATTGTCATGGTAGATGTGGTTCCCGGTTTTCCCCAAAGCAAGGCAATAGATTTCCTTCATGCTTCCCCCTTGAGAGGTTACAGGGTTCAGATAGCCGGAGTAAACGAATACGAGGCAATTCAGGATGCCGACGTGGTTATTCACACTGCAGGTATTCCCCGAAAGCCTGGAATGGACCGGATGGATCTTTTAAGAACCAATGTAAATATTGCCAGAGATGCTGCACGAAATGTTGCTCGATATGCACCTAATGCGGTAATTATTGCAGTTGCAAATCCCTTGGATATTATTGCTACCGTATGCCTGAGAGAAAGCGGATTCCCCCGGGAACGAGTGGTTGGTATGGCCGGAGTTCTTGATTCTACCCGGCTGAGATACTTTATTGCCGAAAGGTTGAATGTCTTACCAAGGGATGTACAAGCCATGGTATTAGGTGGACACGGAGACAGCATGGTACCCCTTACCCGATATGCCAGCGTTGCGGGAATACCTCTTGTAGACCTCCTGGATGGAGGAACAATCAAGTCTCTTTCTGACCGTACCCGGGTTGGCGGCGGAGAAATTGTCCAGTATTTGAAGCAGGGAAGCGCTTATTACGCTCCAGGTGCCAGTGCAGCAAAAATGGCAGAAGCGGTATTGAAAGATGAAAAAAGAATCCTACCGGCCAGTGCTTATCTTCAAGGTGAGTATGGGTATCACGACCTTTTCCTTGGAGTACCGGTACTCCTGGGCCGGGGCGGAGTAGAAAAAATATACGAATTGGAACTGACTGCCGAAGAGAAAAAAGCCCTGGATGGTAGCGTTGAGGAAGTCCAGGGGGGATTAACCCAATTGGCAAGCCTCGGCTAAGATTTTCATTATGGGACAGAGGTTTCCCTTGCATTCCTAGGAAAAGTATGAAATTATAAAGGCCGGTCCATCGGAAAGCGGTGAAAATCCGCTGCGGACGCGCCACTGTAATCGGCTACCGGACAAAAGGCACTAGTGCTAATCCGGATCAACCTGTATGCGAATTTTGCCACTGGGACACTGGGAAGGCTCGCTTGGGAAAAAACCGAAAGCCAGGAGACGGGACCACCAACAAAACTTACCTGTACGCGGGTTACTTTACAGGAGATGCATATGCACACCCTTCCCAAGAAGGCACTACTCGGTGTCTTCCTCGTTCTTATTGTCGTGTTTTCCCTCTTTGCCGGGGGACAAGCCTCAACCTCACAGCCAGTCCTACCAGCCCCTTCAGATGGATTTCCCCTGGAAGTGGTCGACGACCTGGGTTCATCCGTATTATTGGATAGGAAACCTGAAACTATCGTTTCACTGAGCCTTTTTAGCGATGAAATACTTTTGGAAATGCTTCCTGCAAGCCGTTTTGCCGCTATAACCTCACTTGCTCAAAGCCCTGTTTATTCCAACGTAGCTCAAAAAGCCCAGGGCATATCACCGGTTATTGAATTCAATACCGAAACAATCATTTCCCTGTATCCCGATCTCGTCATTGCAGCAAACTGGAGCGAAGCCGATAAAATTGCTCAGCTTCGTCAGGCTGGTATTCAGGTTTATCAAATCGACACCCCTTTTAACATAGAAGGTGTGCGCCGTGGTATAGAGCGGCTGGGAACCCTTACCGGAGAACCCGAGGCAGCCCGAAACCTGATTGCAAGCATGGACTCCCGATTAGACTCTTTGACCAATGTCATTGCCACCATACCTCAGAACGAGAGACTGACCGCCCTGGATTACAATACCTGGGGTACGGCAAACGGCGGCGATACTACCTGGAACCTTGTTCTTAACCTCGCAGGGATTACCAATGCAGTAGCCCACTTGGAAGCAGGGGATTTCGGCCAGGTGCCCCTTTCCAAGGAGGTACTGGTTGATCTTGATCCCGATCTGCTGTTTCTCCCTGGATATATTTGGGGCGAGGATGATGGTGCTCAGGCTTTCTATGACCAGGTTCGTAACGATCCGGCCCTTACAGGGCTTAAGGCAATAACGAATGATGCCCTGTTTATCTTCCCCGAACGACTGAAAGGCACCTATAGTCATTACCTGGTGGAAGCAGCAGAGCACGCTGCTCGAATTGCCTACCCCCAATTGTTCTAATATGAATCACCCCCGGATCCGATCCGCCGGAATCGTTCTTGTTGTGGGTTTATTGGGAGCTTTTCTGGCTGCCATACTATGGGGAGCCGTGTCCCTTCCCTTGGTACAAACCTTGCAAGTCCTGATGAATCCCGGCACACCAATTTCGAACCTTCCACCGGAACTCCGGAGGGTGTATTCCATAATTTGGCATATTCGCCTACCCAGGGCAGTCGTAGCAGCAACAGCCGGCGCTGCCCTGGCCTTAAGCGGCGCTTCTATTCAGGGACTCTTTCGGAATCCCCTGGCCAGCCCTGATGTTCTAGGAATATCAGCTGGAAGCAGCCTTGGGGCAGTTATTGCAATTGCCAGCGGTTTCTCTGCAATTCACCCCCTGGGTATTTCCCTGGGAGCCTTCGGTGGGTCCGTTTTTGCAGCACTGGTGGTGTATTCTATTTCTACCCAACCAGGTGGTACCCATTTGCTCTATTTGGTTCTAGCCGGTTTGGCTGTATCCAGTTTATTGAGCGGTTTGGTTTCAGGAGTTCTCATCATGACCCAGGAATACGCTCTGAGCCAGTTTTTTTTCTGGACAATGGGAGGAATGGAAGGAGCATCCTGGTCCCGGGTTTTGCCGCCCCTCCCCTTCATGGGAATTGCCATGGTTATTCTTCTTGCCTTGAGCCAACCCCTGAATCTGTTAAGCCTTGGAGAGGAACAGGCTTTCAGCCTGGGAGTATCCCCGGAAAAACTCAAACTCATAATCCTGATAACCGCTTCCACCCTTACGGCTCTGGCTGTTGCAGTGGCAGGTCCCATAGGCTTTGTCGGCCTTATGATACCCCATGGAATACGACTGCTCACCGGTCCGAATCACCGAAGTCTTTTGCCCTTGTCTGCCCTGGGCGGAGCTACCTTCCTGCTCGTGGCTGATCTTATCGGGCGAACACTCATTGCTCCCCGGGAAATCAAAACAGGCATTATTACATCTCTTATTGGTGGGCCCTATTTTATCTATCTCATCCTGCGTCACAGGAAAGGTGGGTTGGTATGAAAACCAGGGGGTTAATTGCTGAGGAGGTACATTACACCATAGCCGAGGGGAACAAAAGCCTTCTTCGCTCGGTTCATGTACAGATTCAACCAGGGGAACTGATTGGTCTCATAGGACCTAACGGTGCCGGGAAAAGCACCCTCATGAAAATTCTCCTGGGATTCCTCCAACCAACCGATGGTGTGGTTTCCCTTGATTCCCACCCTTTAGTCAAGCTGAGCGCTAAGCAGCGTGCTCAGTCGATTGCCTATATGGGGCAGCAGGGACCAGGTGCATTTCCTTTCACCGCAGTGGAAATTGTGGAAATGGGCACCTACCCGGTACTCGGGACGGGAAAGCAACCGGGGAAGACCGAACGGGCGGCAGCTATGGATGCTTTGAACTACGTGGGCATGGGAGACTTTGCACAGCGTAATTTTCTTACTCTTTCGGGTGGAGAAAAGCAGCTTGTCCTGTTCGCCAGGGTCCTTGTACAAAATACACCCTATATACTTCTGGATGAACCTACGGCAAATCTTGATCTGGGACACGAAACCCAGCTCCTCCAGATGTCCCGGGAATTGTGCAAGGAAGGTAAGGGAATTATGATAGCCATGCATAATTTGAACAGTGCCGCCGAGTTCTGCGATCGTCTCATTCTTCTAGACAGGGGTGAGTTGGTCGCCCAAGGAACCCCAAGAGAGGTTTTAACCCAGAAGAGGGTTGAGCAGTACTACCATACCCATGCCCGGGTAGGGATAAATGAATCTACCGGAAGCATTACCGTTACCCCTGTACCCCAGATTCAGACGCAGCAAGGTTTTAAAGTTCATATCATTGGAGGAGCTGGAAGCAGCGTTACCCTTACGCGGCTCTTTCACCTCCAGGGCATACCCATGACCGGAGGTGTGGCCCATGAACTGGACAGCGATGCAAAACTCTGGAAGGCCCTGGGCATACCCTACCTTGAGGTACCAGCGTTTTCTGAAATTACCGAGGATGTATACGGTAAAGCGAAAAATTTTGTGGATGAAGCGGATCTGGTAATTCTTTGTTCTTTTCCCTTCGGTCGGGGTAATGTTGGAAATCTCGAACTGGCCTCCTATGCAGCTCTTGGCAATAAACTGATTATCCTCAGTACTCATACCGGCACCTGCGAGAGAGGATTTTATTTACCCCACATAGATAATCTGTATCGCAAAATTGAACAGGAAAATCCCCCATTAGACCTGGAACAAGCTCTGGAACAGGTACGGAACAAGATTTCCGTGAAACTCAACTGAGTTTGCTCATTTTACCTTGAAATTATCTTGAACTAATTCATTTTGTAATAAAGGAGAGTTCTCTTGAAACTGTATTCCGAACTACTTGAAAAAACCCTGCATTTCCCATCGTACCCCCAACGGATCGTGAGCTTTAATTCTGCCTTTACTGAGACCCTTTGGGATTTGAACTGTGGATCATCGGTTGTGGGTGTATCGCCCTATTGCTCCCGATACTGCGATTGCGAACACATCCCACTCGCGGGAGACTACCTGCAAGAAGATCCGGAAATGCTCCGTAAGTTGAATCCTGACCTAATTCTCATGACTACAGGTATTCAGCTTCCCTTTGCGAGAAAGTTAGCTGCCCAGGGCTTTCCTCTTTATACCCTCCCCCTCCCGGCCAGCTTGGGCGGTGTTATGGAAAACATTGTAAAGGTAGGAGGTATCGTAGGAAAGGCCCAGGAAGCAAGAAACCTGGTTACCCAGCTGCTTCATATTCTTCAAGAACAAGTCCATAGCCCTTGTGAACCCCGTCCCAGGATTTATACCGAGCTTTGGTTCGGCCAGCATCCCAGAAGAGTTGGGTCTATGAGCTTCATACACGACATTTTGTCATACGCAGGCGCAGAACCCATTTTCGGAAACGAGCCATGGTCCTATGAACCCCTTGACCTGGAAGAAACAGCAAAACTCAGGCCCAACATTTTTCTTGGATTTTACGAACCCGAGTTTCCCGTTGATTTCGTCTCCCTGGCGAACAAGCGCGGTTGGCAATTTGTTCCCGAGTCAAAAATACTGGTTTCCTGTACTACAAAAGGCAAAAACATCATCCACGATGGGCCCTCTATTGGAACCACCATTCGGTGGCTCCGGGAGCACATACAGGGGAGTTAATCCGAAAGCCTACCTCCGATAGACTTCCTGTTCTATGGTAAATCCGATGGAAGATCCCTTGGTTCAGGCCCGGTGTACAAAGCACGCGGACGGTACAACCTGTTGTCCATCCGTTGTTCCAGCACGTGAGCAAGCCATCCACTAACCCTGCTCATGGCGAAAATTGGGGTAAAAAGCTTGGTAGGTATACCAAGTAGTCGGTAGACCGCTCCGGAGAAAAAATCTACATTCGGATAAATGGGCTTTCCCTTTTCCTCCATGCGCTTTCGGGTCTGCAGTTCCAGCTCTTTCAAAATATCGTAGTATCGCATATCCCCGGATTGCTCAGAAAGATAGAGCAGATATTCTTCCATAAGGTTGCTTCTGGGATCCTTAGCCTTATAGACTCGGTGCCCCATGCCCATTACCTTCTGGTTTTTGGCCAATGCTGCTTCGAGCCAGGGCACCACATTTTCCTTTGTGCCGATTTCATCCACCATATCCATTACCCGTTCGTTTGCACCTCCATGTAGGCTTCCGTAGAGAGAACCGATAGCCGCGCTGATACTTGAGTAACAGGTGCTTTGCGAACTGGCCACTACCCTTGCGGTAAAGGTAGAAGCATTAAAGGCATGTTCTGCGTGCATAACCAGTGCAGAATCCATGATCTTCCCTTCCTCTTCGGTTGGAAGCTCTCCCCGAAGCATGTACAGAAAGTTAGCGCCGTGGCTCAAACTCTTTTGGGGAGGAATGTATCGGAGCCCGTTGCGGATTCGATGGTAGGCAGCTATGACACTGGGGAGTTGGGCAACCTGATGTAGGGTTTCCCGGCAATTACAGGTTGGACCGTGGTGTATACGATGCTCAACGTAGGCAGAAAGGTAGGCAATAACCGACTGGAGCAATTCCATTGGATGACTTGCCTCGGGAAAATGAGAAATCATGTCCAGGATCTGTGGTCCCAGTTCCCGGGCATTGCGCATTTTTGCCCTGAATAGAGCCGAGTCCTGCTGGTTCGGCAGGTGGCCATACAGGAGCAAATACGTAGTGTCTTCGAAGCTTACGTGCTTAGCGAGCTGTTCGATAGGATAACCCCGGTACAAGAGCTGGCCCTTTTCCCCGTTTATCTGACAAATTGTAGACTCACCGGCAATTACACCCTCGAGTCCCTTTGCATAGCCTTCCATCATTGCCTCCATTTATCTTGTATTGAGTGAAGGTTCTTGCTTAAACGACTATTCCAAGAACCTTGTACATGAAAAATTTTTTACCTCTTACGATTTACCCCATGAATTGCCTGGCCGTGGACCGATAGAGCGGCTTCCTTCAATACTTCGGGCAGGGTAGGATGGGCATGGACGATCCTTCCAAGATCTTCAACCGATCCCATGAGCTCCATAACAGCTACTACCTCTCCAACCAGATCCGACACCCAGGGTCCCCACATATGGCAGCCCAGAATACGGTCGGTTTTTTCGTCGGCCAGCAGGGTTATGGTACCCATAGCCTGATCCATTGCAAGGGCTCTTCCGTTGGCTGCGAAGCTAAAGCTGCCTTTCCGATAGGCAATTCCCTTTTCACCCAATGATTCCTCAGTAAGTCCGACCATTGCTGCTTCTGGCCAGGTATACACAACACCTGGAATGCAGTGGTAATTTACATGACCAGCCTGACCTGAAAGGAGTTCAGCTAGGGCAACCCCCTCCTCCTCCGCCTTGTGGGCGAGCATGGGGCCCTGAATAACATCACCCAGAGCGTAGAGTCCCGGAACAGGATCTTCAGCCTCGGTAGAAGAATAAACCCGAAAAGCAGCATCGGTTACAAGCTGTCCTCTTTGGTTTGGCTGGATTCCCAGGGATGAAAGTCCGAGGCCTTCGGTGTAAGGTCTTCTTCCAACTGCGACTAAAATCCGATCTGCTGCCAGCTCCCGGTTTTCTGGACCTTCCAATGCCAGGGTAACCTGAGTCCGGGTCTTTTTTTTGATCGAGCTTTTGGCATTCAGGAAAAACTCAAGTCCCAGCTTTTCCAAGTCTTTTTGCAGTCCCTTTGCAAGCCCGGGATCCCAACCCGGAAGAATTTGTGAGGCCAGCTCCACAACCTGAACCTTCGATCCGAGTC
>SKVS01000355.1 GCA_007129335.1 Spirochaetaceae bacterium | reverse complement strand
CGAACTAGTTCTGAATGCTGGGGCTGCCTATGGAACAAATAGTTTCTACCGGAACCCAGACGGTTCCCTCGTTAAAGCAGGACAATTCAGTTCGAAGGATGCAGCCCGAAAAGCTACTGACTACACCCAAATTAATCCCCGGTTCTACGGAGGATTAAGACAGGAACTAGGACAGAATGTGTGGATTGAAGGGTATTACCGCGGTTGGTACAACATTAACTTGCTTGATCAGGCCGATGAATCTAATCTGTTCAAAAACAGCGACCAGCCCGACCGGGATTCTGTTTTGACCAACTCCTTCCTGGTCGCTCTCCGTTATACCGGGGTAGAAAATGTTTCCTCAGGTTATCAGCTCAGCGGGTTTAACCTGGGTTTGACTGGGGAAATAGCTCCCGGGTTCCTGAACACCTACCAGGGCTCCCTGGGGAATTCTGCATACATGCGAATAACCCTTGAAGGAAAGGCTTTTCTCCCCCTGTACAGCCTTGTCCAGGAAGAAAGTAACCGGAATATATTCTCCCTCTACGCCGGCTTTTTTACAATTAATGACATTACCACCGGATTGTCTGAAAGCCTCCCCTTCAATGGAGTCCCTACCCACGCCAGACAGATCTTTGGGGGAATTTCTCCCCGGGGGGGACTGGGTGGAACTATTCGGGGTTTCGAATCGGGACTCATTGATGCAAGCATTAAATCTGCCAATTCAATTGAACTGCGGGCTTTGCTGCCCAATATTACCTCGGGCATTGTGCCCCTAGTGGTAGCCTATGCTGATGGAGGCTTTGGCGGTTTGCCCCTGGATGGGGGACCTGATTCAGAAGAATGGTATGGTCTGGCATCGATTGGAGGTGGTGTTGGAGTTAACCTTTTTAATGCGGTGAGCCTTATTGCATACACCCATTATGCGGTTCTTGGAGAACCTCTTTCCGGTCAGGCCTGGACACCCTTCGGGCTGGGTTTTGGACTTCATTTTTAACTGCATCACTCTCGATTACGAAGGGCTTTTAAAGTATCATCCTATCTCTTTAGCATAAAGGATTAAAACAGTTATGAATACGTACGTCGATCAACAAACTGGTTTGCCGGTTAATACCAGTCAACCAACAATTTTCAAAGAATCTACCCCTCCGGACTTTTCTGGTTTCAACAGGTTTACTGAAGATTTAATTATCAGTGCGTCGGGTTGGCGCATGATCTTTGCCAGATCCAATGATGAAGAAGATGCTGGTGAAGAAATCGGGGCTTACGCTCAGATTCTCGCCGGATTTATGGCAAAGGCTTTTACCGATTTTCTTGCCCGAAAAACAGACAAACAAGCATTGGACTTGAAAATTGCATTAGGTATGGATTCCCGGCCGACTGGACCTGCTATTGCCGATGCAATGATGCACATTTTCCAGGCTCTGGGGGTAGAAATTGAGTATCTGTTTATTGCAAGCGCACCGGAGATTATGGCTTATACCCGATTATCGGACCATCTGGATGGGTTTGCCTACATATCTGCCAGCCATAATCCTATAGGTCATAACGGAGTAAAATTCGGATTGGATTCCGGAGGTGTAGTGGGAGGCAGGGATGCCCAGGAACTAATGGATCATTTCAAGATTCTTTTAAAAGATCCCAGTAATCCTATGGAAATATACCATTTAGGAAAATCGGCCAATACCCAAAGGGTATCCCAATGGTATTCCTCCTACCAGGAACAGAAAACTCGAAGCCTGAATGCCTATACGGGTTTTTCCCGACAGGTCTGCGCCGATTCTACTGAACCTGTTATTGTAGAACAAAGAATGGCTGATTTATCTCGAAAAATCCGTAGTAAATCTCTTGGAATTATTGGTGAACTGAATGGGAGTGCCAGGGGAGTAACTATTGATAAACCATTTTTCGAGGACTTAGGTGTAAAAATCCAGACCTTGAACCATATTCCCCGTCAAATTGTTCACCGCATTGTACCCGAAGGACACAGCCTCAATGATTGCAAGAAGGCATTAGAAAAAGCTCATGCTTCCGACCCATCATTTACCCTGGGATATGTTCCTGACTGCGACGGTGACAGAGGTAACCTGGTATGGTTCGACACCCAGGAAAATATTGCAAAGGAAATAGAGGCTCAGCAAATTTTCGCCTTGACGGTTTTAACCGAGTTAGCCTGGCTGGTTTACAGCAATCAGGTAAGCTACAATGAGGAAGGGAATCCGTCGAGGGATATTGCCGTGGTGGTCAATGGTCCGACATCCATGAGAGTAGATGCCATAGCCGAGGTTTTTGGAGCAAGGGTGTTTCGCGCAGAAGTGGGTGAAGCCAATGTGGTTAATCTTGCCCGTACCCTTCGAGAACAGGGTTGGCTGGTACGAATCCTTGGCGAAGGTTCCAATGGGGGTAACATTACCCACCCTTCTTCGGTTCGCGATCCCCTGAACACTCTTTGTTCGGTATTAAAAATTCTGTGCATACCAGAACTTTTTCAAATATATACTGAAAGGACTGGTCTAAGCCTGCCTGAAAGCTACGATCT
>SKVS01000275.1 GCA_007129335.1 Spirochaetaceae bacterium | reverse complement strand
GTTGCGGTTGTTTTCAGGCTGTTCTCTGTTTCCTGGCTCATACAGTTCCCCTGCATACCCAGGGCGGCACCTATTCCCCTGAGGGGTTGGTAATCTCTGTGGATTTCCTCTCTGGTTTCCCGTGTCCGGCGTAAAAGTTCAAAAGCAGCGAATTTACGGGAGAAATCAGCCAAGGTGTTGACTGTGGGGAGCATAGTAAGGGCTTGTTCAACCCCGGGAATTCCCCTTGCCTTACCCTTTTTTCTCAAGTCAATAAGACCCATTCTCAATGCCAGGGGATCGATTTTGAGAATATGGGCAACCCGGTTTATTTGAATTTCCATGAGACCCTGAATTTGGGCAGACAGGAATCCATGGAAAATGCTCAAGGGTGTCAAATTGGTTCTATGGATTTCTATGGTTACTGAGCCCTTGGGACAGCGGTACCCGGGATTTGCCGATCCCAGACATTGGTTCATGATTTCCCTGGTAAACAGGGGAAATGCACCCTGATTTATCTGGATAACCAGATCCAGATTGAGCAGCCCGTGGTCTGGATGGATGGTAAGACGGTGTTTGCATACTATTGGTGCCTGTTTGGTTGAGAACAGCAACTCTTCGGTATGGGAGTAACTCATGACTGCGGGTTTTTTTAACAGGATTGAGGCAAGGGTAACCGCTCCAACCAGGGGTAGGGTGTCCACCAGCAGGCGGTCGTGGTAGCGTCCGGGGATGGTGGCCCTTACGTCTACCGCCTTTTCCTTGAGCTTGACCAGGGTTCTTATATTGCGGGAAAGGTGATGGGGCCAAATTGAGGGGACGTGAACAGTCAATTGTCCTTCTTCCCAGAGGGACACTGCGCTCAGGGTTTCCTGTACGGCCTGGAACTGGGGCTGAAGGACGAATGAACTTGAAATTTCCTGCTCCAGATAGGAATCCTCATCTTCCAGGTTGGAAGAAGGTTCAAGAGCTGGGCCCGGATTTTTATCCGGTGTTGATTCATCCCAGGACCAGTGTTCCCGGCGGAACAGAGTCTGCTCACCTATGTCAAACTCGGGGGTGTCCAAAGCGCTGTAGTTTATTTCCACCCTTCCTGCCAGGTCGTTCGCCAGCTCCGGATCCTGGGCATAAACAATTCCATAGGGCTGACCCCGGTAGCTTATGTCCTTTTCTGCCAGAAGGGGCATGGTGTCGCCGAGGAACTCAAAGAGGTTTTTTCCGGGTATGTCTTTGGCAAGAATAATGCCGCTGCCTTCGGGGAACTGGGGTAGATCCAGGGATCCTATGGTTCCCCTGCTCTTTTTAGCTCGGGCAAAGCTCAGGTAATAGGCTCCAGGGGGAATCATGTCAGTAATGAACTGGCTTCGACTGGTTAGGGTGCTGCGAACAGATCTTGTTTTAGCCATGGCGACGATAATGAGTATCACCGATTTCCAGGACTTGGGCAAGGACTCTCTGGTGTTCATCCTCGGTCAGGAGGGAGAACAGGGGCAGGCTTATTGCCTGGTCACTGGTCTGCTCCGCATGGAAATAGGATTTCTTTTTGCCGGGCAGTTTCTTGTAGTAGGTGAATCGATGCAGAGGAATGAAATGCAAACTGGTAAGTATTCCCTTGTCTTTCAAGAGGTTAACAAACTGATCCCGGTTTATGGTTAGTTTTTCCGGAACAAGCTGAATAATGAAAAGGTGCCAGGCATGGCTTTGGCCGGTAAATAATGAATCGGCTATGTTGTGGCCTGTGTTCTGTTCCCAGGGATCTCCCAGGGTTGGCAAGAGAATCCAATCCCGTTGACCAAGAACCCGGTAATACTTCCAGGCAAGGTTCCTGCGCTTTTCCAGGAATCCCTGCGCTCGGCTAAGCTGTACCCGTCCGATTGCCGCAGCAAGGTCGGGAAGGTTGTATTTATATCCCAATTGGGTTACATCGTATTGGGCCCCCGACGAACCGGAGGTATATCGGTTCCATACCTCCCGGTCAATACCGTGAAGGCGCTTGTTCTTCATTGTTTGGGCCCAGTGGGAATGGGAAGTGACAACCATTCCGCCTTCTCCCGTGGTTATGGTCTTGTTTGCATAGAATGAATACACCCCAATATCTCCCAGGGTCCCATGAGCACCGGCTGAAATCCCCGATGGAAAGGTGTGGGCCCCATCTTCAACCAAATAGGCTTTGTAGTGGTTACACAGCTGGCGGATATGCTCAATTTTCCAGGAACAGCCCGAAATATGGACAGCCAGTACGGCTTTTATGGGTCGGAGCGTTCTTTTATACTTCCTTAGTACTTTTTCCAGCGCATCCGGATCGAGGTGGAAGGTTCCAGGTTCAATATCGACAAAAACCGGCCAGGCACCAAGGTACCGCACGACTTCGGCGGTTGCAACGAAGGTGTAGGGACTCATGACAACCCTGTCGCCTTGCCTTACTCCCAGGGTGTCCAGTGCAAGATGAAGACCCGCAGTTGCAGAATTTACTCCTATTGCCTGGGTACCGGGAGAGAGGGGCCAGATCTGATCGAGGCTTTGGATGAATTCCTGTTCAAATGACAGG
>SKVS01000337.1 GCA_007129335.1 Spirochaetaceae bacterium | reverse complement strand
TTCGCTGCCCCGGCGGCCGGAAGCCATTTTTTCCAGGGGCCCACCCAACAGTCCGCCGGATAATGGGCTCCAGGGAATGATGCCCATGCCGTAGTGTTCGGCCGCTGGCAGTACTTCCAGTTCCACCATGCGGTTATTCAGGTTGTACACGCTCTGTTCCGAGACCAGGCCGTGCATGCCCCGTTTGGATGCTTCCTGATTAGCGGTGGCCAGATCCCAGCCGGCAAAACTGCCCGAACCAGCGTACACCACCTCGCCCTGGGTAATCAGGGTATCGTAGGCCTGCCAAATTTCACTCCACGGGCATTGGCGGTCAACATGGTGCATCTGGTATAAATCGATGTAGTCGGTTTGCAAGCGTTTCAGGCTGTTCTCGCAGTGTTTTTTGATTTTTACTGCCGACAGGTTGCGGTCGTTGTGGTTGGGGTCGGGTATGTCACCTTTGACCTCAGCCGGATTGTACACCTTGGTGGCAAGAATGACTGCTTCCCGGCGTCCGCCCCCGCTGGCAAACCATTTGCCAATTATTTCCTCGGAGTGGCCGGAGTAGGTGGACCAGCGGCCGTAGACATCGGCGGTGTCGAAGAAGTTAATCCCCAGCTCTATGGCCCGGTCCATAATAGCAAAGCTGTCTTGTTCGCTGGTCATCCAGCCAAAATTCATGGTGCCAAGGCAGAGGTTGCTGACCAGAACGCCATTTTTTCCTAATCGTTTGTGGGTAATTGCCATGTTAGTTTCTCCTTCGTGAACAGGTATGCCTTCATGATGGGTCATCAGGGGAGATTCGTCAATGCGGGGGGGGCAGGGCAAATAGGCAACACAGGGCAATGATAGTCATAAGCGACCTAGTCCTCCTGGGCTTACTTATTTTACACTTTCAAAATTCGCCCGTTGTATTTGGATTTTCAACTGTCAAAGCCCAAACCCTGGCTTCAACTTCTCTTTTTTCTCCCGGTTATTCCGGGGTTTTACGGTGTGTCATCAGGGAATCTCATGGCGGTGGATTTTATTCTCAGCGATAATGGTTGGATCGAAGTTTTTAATCCCGACTCTGTTTGGAACCTGGGTTTTTTGGGTACCAGTCTTCTTGGTGCCTTGTTTTTTACCTATCTTGGATTCCGCCTCCTGAAAATTAAGGGTTCCCATAGAGCACGAATGCATGCATACATCATTACCCTGCCATTGGTCATTATTGTGCTCATGATTCTCTTTCTGAACATACTCATTCCTATGTTGGGACTTCAACAAACGCCCCCCCTTGCCCAGGGATTCATTGCTCTATGGTTCATTACTATTGCGGTTCTATTAAACAAGTATCCCATTTTTACTCTTTCACCCCGAATTGCTGCGGATGTAATTGTGAATGCCATGTCCGATATGTGTTTGCTGGTAGATCCCCAGGGTCGGATTATCCATGCAAATCCTGCAACCACTGCGCTTTTACAGTTCTCTCCCCAGCAAATTATTGGGATACGGGTTCATGACCTGCTGGAAAAGTGTTCTGAATCCTTAGTTCTCGATAAAAAATAACAACCGGTTCAAAATTATTAATGATGAACTGGGGCACGATGCGTCTATTCTCGCTCATCGTATACGTTCCAAAGTAGAGGAACATCCTTTCAAAATAAGTCGGCCTGTTACCTGCAGCATTGGGCTTGTGGAGGTACGGACCGACGATACCGACCAATCCATTATGACCCGGGTAGATCAACAACTGTATGCCGCAAAAAACAGCGGTCGAAATCGAGTGTGTCTGGAATAATAGTCTTTCGGGCTCAGATTCATTCTCGAACCATATTTGAGTCCCCGGAAAAACCGTCCGTTTTCGTCCGGTGTATACTCCCCATTGGGAACTCTACGTACCTTTTTTTCACGGGACTCAAATCCTCCTCATCTACCTTCTTTTTATTAGGAGAGAGAAATGGATCTTCCAAAACACCCACACATACATTATTATTTAAGTCATAAAAGGGCAGGAATAAACTGCTCCACCTGAGTCTATCATTCGCCGATGGGAACAGGTATTTCCCGTTTCCCAGTACTCCTATTCGGAGGTATGTATGGTTAAGATCCGCCTTCGTGCTTATTTTTCTCTTTTCATGGTTCTTGCCTTGCTTTTCTCTGTTCCTCTGGTTTTTTCAAACCCCTCCCAGGGATTTTCCGACATTATTCGTTCTGCTGTCGGTCCCCCAAAGCCTTTCGGGCTCCATGCTTATTCGGGTGTCACCGCCGATTTCTGGAATGTGGTATTCGAAGGACATATACCCTCAGAAAAAATAGTGGAAATTGAACGGGTTCCCTATATTCTAACCCTTGCGGGTATCGATTTTCACAACATTCTGGGGTATGTAAACTGGTATATTCGGTACCGAAATGAAAATATTCTCCAAACCGATGTACTTTTTGATGACTGGAGCAAGGATTTGAGCACCGGTCCTGGTTCGGGAAATCGGGAGCTGTCCTCCGTTACCCTGGTACCCCTGTCCCTCCTTGCAACACCCCTGGTTTTTTTGGGAACCGATCCAGACGACCT
>SKVS01000385.1 GCA_007129335.1 Spirochaetaceae bacterium | reverse complement strand
GCCTAAGGCTTTTACACCAATTTTCAGGGCAGAACTGGATTGCTGATTATTCATTGGTCCTCTCTCTTATGTCTTGTAGAATTCATGTCTTGTAGAATTCATGACTGATAGAATGCTATTTTTCTCTACGAATCAGATATATTTTCTAACAAACTTATGTAAAATGCTATTCCTGTGTAGTAATTTTCCAAACTAATTCGTTCATCATCCCCATGGATACGATCAATTTCTCTGGGACTCAGTTTCATAGGTGCAAACCGGAGTATGGCATCGGTAATACTTCGATAATGTCGAGAGTCCGTCAGAGCAGTATTCAAAAAAGGCAACACCGGGCATCCGGGGAAATGGCGTTCTATTGCCCCTTTCACAGGAACCCAGCCAGGAAAATCCCGGGGATCCTTTACATCCCGAATCTCCGGATTCCCGGGAAAAAGGGATACCGGATCATCTACCAGAAAGTCCGGATGGTAATCCACCGCCACCCTCTTATCCCCAATCCGCTTCTTCACCTGTTCAAGGACATCGTGGGCGTGTTCTCCCGGAAGAATACGACAATTTATAACAGCCTGCACCTGGTCGGGTAGTACATTCTCAGTATTCCCTCCCTTTACAATGGTTATTGCCATGGTGGTTCTGAACAGGGCGGCCAGGGTTGCATTCCTGCCCAAGACTCGATGGAGGAGGGGCCAAAACAACCAGAGGTTAGCCAAAATGAACCCCGTAGGTCTATCAACAAGGGGCACAATGCCCTGGAAAAACCGTTTCATAACCGGCAGTAATCTGGGCCTCAGGGGCCGCTTACCGATGGCACTCAGGGCCTTACCCAAAACAGCTCCTGCCTGTACCCCCGGAGGCCGGGAACTGTGACCCGGTGCCTGTTTTACCGTTAAAACGAGGTTGACATAACCTTTTTCCTCAAGTGCTACCAGAGCAAGAGGTTTTCTGGCAGCTTTCAGACTCCCATCGGCAACCACACTCCCCTCATCGAGCAACCAGGAAAACCGAATTCCTTCCTCGGCAAAGTGATTTGCCAGAACCTGGGCACCCCGGGTACCGTTTCGCTCCTCATCGCCCCCGAAGGCTAGGTATACATCCCGATCCGGTTGAAAACCCCTGGCGGCCAAGGCCTCCACTGCTTCCATAAGAGCAACCAGGGTAAACTTGGTATCCAGTGCACCTCTGGCGTACAAGTATCCTTCTTCCAGTACAGCTTCAAATGGATCATGGGTCCAGGCTTTCTCATTCACCGGTACCACATCGTAATGGGCAATAAACAAAACAGGTTTTTTTTCCTCATTCTTCCCGGGCCACTTAAACCAGATAGCAAAATCGTCCACCACATTGGCCTGAGCAACCTTTCCAAAAGCGGGATACTCTTCCACAAGGAATTCCTGGAACCGTTTCAACCATGGATTGGTACGCGCCTTGTCTTCAGGAGTCACCGTCGGCATGGCCAGGGCCATACGAAATCGGTGGAAAGCCGGATCATCCAGGGGGTCCGAGGGAACACCGTTAGGAGAAACTGAAGAATCGGACAGGTCAGTCTGAACAAGGTTTGGATCTGCATACTTGAGGGGCTTTCTGAGCAGAAAAAACCGAACCAGGCAAATAATTATTACAAGGGTTACACCAATACCCACAAAAACAAGGCTATACATCATGGTTCCCATCTTATCACACCGACTCCAGAAATTGCATAACAAGATTGGCAATTCCTTCGGGATTCTGGGAATGCAAGTCGTGCATACCTCCAGAAACCAGCCGTACCCTGGCCCTGGGAATGGACGAGGCCCATTGCTCACAGTCTTCCGGTGTAAAATAGATG
Source organism: Spirochaetaceae bacterium (assembly GCA_007129335.1). Lineage (GTDB taxonomy): Bacteria > Spirochaetota > Spirochaetia > DSM-27196 > Salinispiraceae > SKVS01. The sequence continues at coordinate 729 of SKVS01000385.1, read as the reverse complement.
TCCCGGTCTCCCTGGAGCAAAAGAACCGGCGCTCTAATGTTTACTACATCGGGCACAATAGTGTAGTTAGGATCCATAATATAGGAGGTCTTGTGGGCCCGGATAAGGTCCCAAAAATCCCTGGCATTTTTTCCATGCATTTTTTCAAAATGATTCTGGTATTCCTGCCCCAGTTCGTTGTAATCCCGCAATAAGCGCCCTGCCCTTTCGGACATTTTCTGATTACTGGAAAAACCCACCGCCTCGCCGATTATTCCATGGACCTTCCCGGGATTCCTGCCCGCCCAGGCAAGGGCTATGGCACCACCAACACAATGACCCCAGAGATACACCTGCCGATCGGGAGAAACCAGAGAATCAATCATCCGGGAAAGCTCATCGATCCCTTCTTCAACAATGTCAGCAGGCTGGCGGGTATGTCCCGGAAAAAATCTGGATCCATATCCCTGGCGATCGTAGGCAATGATCCGGATATTGTGGGGAATATGTTTCAGAACAGGCTCCCAGGTTCGGGCAGTGTCAAAACCATTATGAAGCAATACCAGAACAGGCGTAGTCCACATGCTACCAGTTTAATGCACGTGTCTGACTTCCACAATGTTTCTAAACAGGGCTAACGCAGGGTGAATATTGAAAGTGGAAAATACGTAAACCCAGGTGTCGCTCATGACTATAGATTCAAACCAATAACTCGACAATTGTCGAGTTATTGGTTTGAATCTATAGTCT
>SKVS01000394.1 GCA_007129335.1 Spirochaetaceae bacterium | reverse complement strand
TAACAAGGTTTGAATAAGGGAGTTGTTTTCGATTTCCCGAACAATGGTATTTCCCAGAGTTTGAAAATCCCGGGATTTGGTTTTTTCTGGAACTATGCTTATGCTCACTTGTGACGGATTAACCCAGCTCAGGGTTATAACCACGCCATGGGTGCCCGGTTTATTGAGGGCCAGATTCCATAAGAATTCCATGAGAACAACCCCCGCAAGCGTTCCGTGAGAAGCTTCGAGAATGATCTGTTCGGGTTCAATGAGATTCCTCCATGCCCCTGGTTCTATGAGTCCTTCTTTTGATATACCTGAGATAAGTGAATCTATGAGATTCCTCCCATCGATTATCGGGCTGTTATCCTGTCCGAGGGCCATGTCGTTCAATGTTTCCAGGGCGTATATCTGGTGTTTTGCAATACCGCCCCCACTGTTTCCCAGGTTGCCAATAGCCAATAGGGACTGCATATTGTTTCTGACCCGGTGCTGGAGTTCGGTAATGAGTTGCTCGTTTCTCGTCAGTGCTTCGTGGGTATTGGCATCGAGCCGGGAAATAACCCCTATGAGAACCGCACTGACTACCAGGGTGCTGGCAGTAATGGCAACCACTATGCCGAGTCCTTCCTCTACAGGGGTAATTCCCAGAAATACTGCAACTCCATAGCCAATCATGACGACCGTGGTTGCGACAAAAGCGTAAAGGGAAATGGTTTTTTTTCCTAACAAAGCAGATATTACCAAAGAGAAAAGAAACCAGATATATCCGGCTCCATGAATGCCGGTTACGATGAGCAGGACCAAGCCCAGGACGAAGGTAAGCAGGGCAATGCCTCCGACCTGAATCTGAGGATTTTTTATACTGGCTAAAACAATGACGAAACCGTAAACAAGTAAATCCACAGCCACAATGAAATACAAGCCGTCTGCCCACGCGGCAACAACGCTGGGAATGAGAGCCAGGAGTCCAATGTAAACCATGGACTTGACAAGCTTGGCAATGATGGTTTGCTTGGTGTCGATCATGGCAGTGGACCGGGATATTTCCATGAATGTATTGTATAACTTTCCGGGAATATTTTGTTACCTACCAGGAAAAAAATTGGTACTATTATTATGATGAAATTACTCATATTACTGATTGTTTTCGTTTCTTTAGCAGCGTGCAGTTCCCCCCCTGTCATGGTAGAGGAGAAATTTACCCCCGATGAATCGGTTCAGGAATACCGCAGATCCCTTGAAGGGGTAAATCTCCACACCACGGCTATGGGTATACAATGGCTCAGATGGTCCGATCCAACCCGGTATGTTCCCATGCTCTCCATTCTTCCTTTTTCGGAAATTCGTCATTTCGATGCAGAAGTTCCCGAAGGGGCCTACTATCTTTTCGAAGCAATTCGGGGTCATCGGGTAACCATAACCCTCGACAGTGGGGAAGGACTGTCTTATTTCGCTGATTTGTTCGGCGTACAGGGAACCTTCGATCCGGAGAATCCGCCTGAAACCCTCCATTTAGATCAGCTGGCCAGTGCACATTTTGTTGAAACCGATTCCCGGGTACGTCAAGGAAAATCAACCATAGTTTTTGAACCCCGGAATACCCGGTTCTTTGTCCTGCGGATTCTTCCCCGCTTGCTCGAAGGGGGGCAGATCCAGATACAGGTGGAAAACCAGGCCATTGCCCAGGTCTGGCCGGTGGAGAATACCACCGAACGGCAGATCTGGAGTCATTTTGGTGATCCAAGGGATGGGGGTGCAAGGGTTCATCATGGGGTAGATATTTTTGCTCCCCGAGGAACTCCTATTTTTGCCCCTGTTGCAGGTCGGATAACCAGGGTCGGTGAGCGCGAGCTCGGAGGGCTGTCGGTCAGCATGATGGACGATGAGCGCAGTATTTCCTTTTATTTCGCACATTTGAATTCATACGGGGATGTAAGGGCCGGCCAACAGGTTGAGGCTGGGCACATTATTGGAACCGTTGGGAATACGGGCAATGCAATAACCACACCGCCGCACCTTCATCTTGGAATTTACGACCGGGGATGGGGTGGTGCTGTTGATCCCTGGTATTTCCTGGTCCCGGTCAGTTATGAGGATTACCGAACTCCCGATGAGGTTCTGGATGCCTGGCAGCAATTATCACCGGATTTGGTTTTAGGGGAAAGATTTTCCCTGGAGTCCGGTAATCTTGAGCTGTTCCGTCAGATCTCAGGTTTTAATCCGGTTGTGCCCAGTCTGGCACGACGAGACCGGGCTGGGAGGGTCTTAACCCGGGAAGATTTCCCCATATTTGAACTCGACTGGAACCATGGTATTGTACCCGAACTTCATGAAAGGCCTGTTCATCTCCGTCTGGTTGCATTGCGCTCCAATGCCTTGGGATTCCGGCTGCCCGATGGAACCCTGGCCTGGACAGAGAAAACCGAATCAGCCCTAGCTTTGTTGCAGGCATTTGTTGTATCCACATAGTTGCCTTGTTAACGGCACAGTCAAGGACTGCTTAAAAAAACACTCATCAAATGTTGTCATTTTACTCACTTCCGGAATAAATAGGGAAAAATAATCTCTAAAAGTTGCTATAACTGCAACT
>SKVS01000399.1 GCA_007129335.1 Spirochaetaceae bacterium | reverse complement strand
TTCAGTCTGGAAAAAAGCTTGACGGAAATTCACAGCATTATGACTCAGCTTGAACAAAATCTTCCTGTCCTGACCATCTCACTTTATGATGACAGCCTGGATTATTCTCTTGAAAATCTGACCCGAAATCCGAAAGGTGTACCCATATTTTTCAAAAAAATTGAAAACTTCATCTTCGTCAGGGTAGAAAACAAAAGCAGCCTTACTGAGCAATGCAATTTCTGGGCTGAGTTTCTGGAGACAACAGATACCCACAGTAAAGCTGATTTTCCTGAAAGACCCTACATCCTACCCCAGATCCCTGTTTTAAAACCTGGTGAGGTTTTACCCTCGGTGCTTGTCATACCAGAAACTGACTTGGATGGAATTACGCAAGACTACATGTTGGCCATTCGCTATGCTTCGTCGGTCAAAAATGGCTTGCGTTCCATGACGAAACTTCCGGTAATTCTTGAGAATCCGGTCCGACTGACACTGAAAACCGGTTCCAAAGAAGGTAAGCCAATGCCTGGCAAGCTGAAGGTAATGGATTCCAACGGTATACTTCGGTACAGCCATGATCTGGGTCAGCATCCCACCCTAAGCTTGAAACCCATTATTGCCCGGGATGGAATGTACAAGGTAGAAACCTTCTACACCAATGGCGAGGCACAAGTCTTCGTTCCCCGGGGATCCTGCAAGGTTGAATATCGCAGGGGTTACGAGTGGGAGCCCTGCCTTTGGCAAGGACAAGCGGGGAATGACAAAATCATTCAACTAAGCTCAAGCCCTATGGTCGACCTGGGAAAGTTCCACTGGATCAGCGGCGATACCCATAATCATTGGGTTGAAAACTCCTGGGATATTAATGAGGATCTGGAACTACTTTCCCAGGTTCAGCGGGCAGAAGATATTCGGGTACTGAATGATCTAACCCTTTACCAGTGGCTTCCCAGGGGTCCCTTTGTAAAGCCCGATCACAGTCCCATGGGTCCCATTACCCAATACTGCGATAACCACTACCATATCCACATGGGTGAAGAACACCGGAACGACCATTTTTACGGTCATATTAATTTACTCGGAATCAAGGAACTCATTGGTCCTATTTCTACCGGCAGAGGAAGCGGCGGAGGGCCAATGAGCCTGGATTACCCTACAAACAAGTGGGTAATTGATCAGGCCCACGCCCAGGGCGGTTTGGTATGCGAGGCCCATGGCATGGGCCCCTACGAAAACAGTTGTGCAGCCGTACATGCAATTTTAGGGATCTCCGACATTATGGATCAGCTGGATCCTCATTTTTATTACGCCTTACTGGATATTGGCGTAAGAATTCCCCTGGGTAACGGCAGCGATCATCCTGCCAGACTGATTGGTGATGCCCGGTGCTACGTTCACATAGATGGGGACTTCAGTTACGAGGCCTGGCTGAACGGTTTTCGCAACCGCCGAAGTTTTGTTACATCCGGTCCGCTGATTCTCTTTGAAGCAAAGCCGGCAAATGAAACTCAACCTCCTTATTCTGGCCCGGGAGCAGTTATTCAGGCACAGACCGGTCAGAACCTGACATTTCATCTGCAAGCCTGGAGTCAGGATCCCCTGGGAACCATTCAGGTTGTAACCTCAGGTGGAGAAATTGTCTTTTCAACAACCACAGAAGACCGGCATTTTGATGGTCAACTTTCCTTTGACATCAACGGCAGCACCTGGTTCTGTGCCCGAATCAGTCGCTCCGACTCATTCAGTGCAATAAACACCGTGGAATACGATTACAAGGCTCGACCAGGAATTTGCCACACCAGCGCTTTGTATGTTGAAGTGCCAGCAACATCGGTGGTTCGATCAGATGCGGTACAATTCTGGCTACAGAGAATTACCGATCTGCGGAGCCGATTTTATGAGCAGGGGGTTTTTGCAAATCAACAGCAGCGGGAAGAAGCCATGGTTGTGGTTGACCAGTGTCTAAAGAAGTTAGAACTCCTTATTGCCCGGGATTCTTCCCCGGATCGGTAATTCTTCCCTTTGCCTTTTTCGGGGTTTTCCGATTCTTTATGGGCAAGGCTTTATTCCGGGAGATCTCATTGGGAGTTGCGGGTACTGGGGGAATGGAATCGCTATTGAATAATGACCGGGTCAGTTCTCCCAGAAGCTCATAGAAGGTGTCTTCAATTTCGTCGAGTTCTTGCGCTATGTGATCCAGGGCTTCTTCGCTCTCCTGATCATCAACGCGGTCGGTGTTCAGCAAGCCTAAAAGATTGGCAATAGTCCCGGATAGGGAAGAAAAATCATAAAAGGGCTCGGGAACATCCTCCATCTCTAGTTTGTAGGCATCCATGGTCCGAATGAGCTTGTTGCTTGTTTCTATGAGATGGAGCATCCGGTGGCGCTGGGGTCCTCGTTTCTGGTCAGTAAAAATATTGTAGGTGTCCTTAACTTCCTCCCAAAGCTCTGCAATTTGGTCATGTAACTCATTGATCAGGGTTTCAGGGTAGCGGGAAAAGTCCCTTCCTGCAAAACAGCGCTCAAAAATGCGGTCATACTCCGGTTTGGCAGAAAAAAATTCATCCCGAATAAATGCTTCAATTTCCATTTCGGTT
>SKVS01000331.1 GCA_007129335.1 Spirochaetaceae bacterium | reverse complement strand
TGTGGCCCTGCCCTGGCATGTGGAACAACGGTTACATCCCCGTTGGCACCATTGGTTTTTGGATTTTATTGAATCCGGCTCCCAGATTCCAAATCGGGATTTTCACCCGAGGTCGCTATTCTTGAGCATGGCTCATTGGAGCAGGTTAAACGCTCCCCTGACTGCTAAGATATTGGAAAGAGTTTGGACTATACAGCCTTATTTCCTGGTTTTGTTTGTTACTGGACTGCTCTTACTCCTCGGATTCCTGTTCCAGGCATTGTCTACCCGAACCCTGTTTCTGACTGAGCCTTTGACCTTACCTGTGGTTTTAACCACCGGGTTTAATGCAATGGTTTTGCATCTGGCCCTGATTTTTGCGTTTCAAATTCTGGTAGGTCGACTTTTTGGATGGTTAGGATTACTTTCAGCAGCCTTCATGACCGGGCTTGGGATTGGGGCCTTTTTTACTTCTTCACTGTTAAAACATCGTCTTAACATGAGTAATAGAACCGATAGGGTAATTCCAGACTCATCAGTATTCAACCAGGTTAAAAAAATCTTTATTTACTCAGACCTAGTTATTCTGTTCTTCTCCTTTGGTCTGCTGTTTCTTATACCTGTCATTGGGCCTTTGATTTTGCCATTGCTTTCACCAATCATTATTAGAGTACTGTTTTTCCCCCTTGTACTGGTAAGCGGCATATTTTCTGGCGCTCAATTTCCAATCGCTTATGCTTTGCAATCAAAGAGCCACAAATCAGTTCAAAAACCTGTAGACAGTGGTTTTATTTATGGAGCGGATTTGTGTGGTGGATGTATTGGTGGTATACTTGGGGGAGTAATATTGTTACCCATACTTGGTTTCAGCGGAACCGGCATTGTCCTTGGTATGGTAAAACTCAGCTCCCTCTTCCTCTTCATATTCGCTGGTTCTCTTTTTGCCGGGAAACTTCGAACAGGAGGTTGAATAATGAAAAAGACCCTCATAAAACCTCTGGCAGGTATCAGCATTTTTTTGATTTTTGTAACCGTCGGATTAGTTCCCCGAATCAGTTCCGGACTTGGTACAACCCCATCTGGTGAACAAGCGGCCCCCCAGTCTACCATCCTATCAGATAGAACAAGCTCTCCAAGTCCAAATAATTCGGAACAATTTGTACCAGCCTACCAAGCTCTCCATGAGAGCGGTGAACTGGCGCAGCGAGCTCAATTGCTTTGGGCCATGATGGAATCGTGCAATCTCTGTCCTCGCAGTTGTGGTGTACACCGCTTGGCAGGAGCAGTGGGGTTTTGCCAGGCACCGGGATCCCACCTGGTAGTTGCATCGGTTCAACCCCATTTTGGGGAAGAACGGCCCTTGGTTGGCCAGGGAGGCTCGGGTACCATATTTTTCAGCCATTGCAATCTCCGCTGTGTTTTCTGTCAAAACTACCAAATAAGCATCCTTGGCCGGGGTAATCGGGTTTCCATAGAACAACTGGCAACCTCCATGCTGCAGCTGCAGAATTTTGGCAGCCACAATATTAATGTAGTAACCCCTACTCACTACACACCTCACATTGTGGCAGCCATTGACATTGCCGCGAGCCGTGGTCTTCGCATACCCATAGTTTGGAATACCAGCGGCTGGGAACGCGTAGAAGTATTGGCTCTGCTGGATGGAATTGTGGATATTTATTTACCCGACATGAAATTTGCTTCCTCTGAAGAATCGAGCCAGTTCGCCCGGTCTCCAGGTTACCCAGAACAAACCAAATTGGCAGTTCAAGAAATGCACCGGCAGGTTGGAATAGCAAGCCCTGATGCCAACGGATTGATTAACCGGGGACTGATGATACGCCACCTGGTTATGCCAAATGAGGTAAGCGGCTCTATTCAGATTCTGAATTGGATAGCAGAACACCTGCCCCTGGATACCTATGTAAATATTATGGAACAGTACACTCCCCACTATGAAGCTTTCAATTTCCCACAAATTGCCCGCCGGGTAAACATGGATGAGTACCTCAGTGTTGTGCAACATGCCCAGCGTATCGGTTTAACAAACCTCGATTCTCGAACCGCCCGGTGGCTGAGGAACTAGATGGGGAAATAGAAAAGTACCAATGTTAGATTTGATTGGTAGTAAATTGAAAGATACTGTGTTCCAAAATTGCTTCAGCCAATGAGAATGCCAGCAAGGTAGGTGGCTAAGTTTATATAATAATTTACTATTTTTTTGACCCACACGTGTAAGAAATCAAGTATAATTTATCTATTACGAGGAGAACCATATGAAGAAATATGTAATCATGTTTATCTTCACTTTGGTCTGCTTTCCTCTTTTTACCCAATCCATGAATCTAGAACTAGGAATTCAGCAAAGCGTGGAGCGAATCTCTGATGCATATGCCCAGAGATACCCGAATTTAACGGTTAAACGAGGTGCTGTCATTCTTGACTTCATTGAAGAAAGCCCGGCAGCACGGAGTCGAAAACTTGGCACCTTAATCAGGGTTCACCTGGAGGAAGCATTTTCTAAAAGCCTGATATTTTACATGGTAGACCGTCGAAACCTTGCTTCGGTAATGGATGAAATGACCCTGTCCCTTTCTGGTCTGGTGG
>SKVS01000373.1 GCA_007129335.1 Spirochaetaceae bacterium | reverse complement strand
TTCTGTAACCTCGTAGGATATCCGGGGGTTGCATGAAAGAAAGAGAAAGACATGGATCACCAGGAGAGCTTTAAAAATTCCCATGTAAGGTTGAATTGTAGTATGTTTTATCCTATGACAAAAGAAAAATATCGAGCATTTTCCATATTTATCCTTTTCTTACTTCCTATTTTCCTTGTTCTTCCCTGGAACCTGGCAGCTCAGGCCGATCCGGGGGGGAATCTGGAATACATCCAGCACTCCGATGGACGGATTTTTTTCTACGCCCAATACCAGGGCATTATTCCGGTTTATTTATGGGTTGAGTTTCCCCAATTGCAAAACCTGAGTCCCTCAATCCCCTTTCCCCAGGGCTTTTACATCCCACCGGATGAAGCTCAGCAGCAAATGCAGGGACTGCAAGAGGAGATTCCACCGGATCTAACCCTCCCTCCTGACAGCATGGTGCTATTCTATCTGGAACCCAGGCCCAATACATCGACCCGGTTCCAGATTCAATACCGATTTACCTGGGGAAGGCCCATAGATCCGAATGCATTGGATCATGTGTACGTGTTTCCCTTTCCCCACGGAGAGAAATACCGCATAACCCAGGGATTCAATGGCGCTTTTACCCATTTTCTAGAAAACCGCTATGCCCTGGATTTTAATCTGGACACCGGAGACCCTATTCACGCAGCAAGGGAAGGGGTGGTAGTTGCGGTAAAACAGGACTCTAACCGGGGAGGTCCTTCTACAGCCTATGCCAGAGACGGAAACTTCATCCTCATTGCCCATGAAGACGGTACCTTTGGAAACTATGTCCACCTCAAGCAACATGGCGCTCGGGTAGAGGTTGGCCAATGGGTGGACACCGGGCAGCATATTGGTTATGCCGGAGCAACCGGTCAGGCATCGGGACCCCATTTGCACTTCGATGTCCGGGTTTCAACGGAAAACGGGCGATTCCAGTCCATTCCAATTCGGTTCAAGGGAATCGATGGGGAAATAATCGAACCGGAGACGGGCAGGACCTATTACGCAGTCCATCCCGGGGGAGCGCCTTTTGTTCCGGTCTTTGGAGATACCCTGACAGACAGGGATTTTGCCCAGTACAGCGAACCAATTGCCCAAATGGATGGCATAGACATTCGCACCGAACTCATTGATTCCACCACCCTGATTTTTTTACAAAACGGTCACAACCAACCCTACTGGGTAGAAGTAACCCTGGGTCTGACAAACCTGACCAGCACCCAGGGCACAAGAATCGTAAGGGAGGTCCCACCCCTTACAGAGGTGTATGTAACTATTCTGCGACCCAGAAATCCCGAGGGAGGGTGGTCCCATAGAATTCAGTATCGGTTCCGCCCTCTTCAGTGACCCCAGGTATTTACAAAACTTCCAAGCTCACTTCCTGCCTTTTTTCTTTGTCTTGGATCCGGATTCACTGTTCAGCGGGAAGGTAAGGTCTACCTGGGCACCCTTTGCATTCATGAGGGTAACCTTTCCCCGAAGCTGATCTGCCAGACTGCCGACCAGACGCATACCCATTCCGCTCCGGTTACCCTCGAGCACATCCTTAGGAAAACCTGCCCCGTTATCCTGGTAATGAAGACGGATTTCGCGCCCTTCCTTGGTCAAACTTAATCGCAGAGACTTGGCCTGACCCTTGGCAGGGGTATAATCCGGGGGAAAACCGTACTTGAAAGTGTTGGTCAACAATTCATTGAGTATCAGGGCAAGGGGTATCATGGTATCGGTTGGGAGAAACATTTCCTCAATGGTCCTGTGAACCTGGAGCTCCCGGGACTGGAGGGGGTAGGAATAAATTATGTTGTCCATAAGGGTTTCCAGGTACCTCTTGAGGTTTACCTGGGAAAGGTTCTCATTCTCGTACATTTCCCGATGGATCAGGGACATGCTGGTTATTCTGTCCCGGGTTTCAGTCAGGGCCTGCCGGGTGTGTTCATCCTCAAGATCCATAATTTGCAGTTCCAGGAGAGAGCTGATCATTTGGAAATTATTCTTCACCCGGTGATGTACTTCCCGTACCAGAATTTCCCGTTCATGGAGGGCATCGGCCAGAGCCAGGGCGTTCTTTTTGCGTTCATCGATGTTTATGACAATTCCCGTGAGGCGTTGGGGTTTCCCCGACTTGGTCCGGGAAACAATTTGTCCCTTATCCCAGTACCAAAGGTAGCTGCCGTCTTTTTTTCGAATACGGTACTCAATATCGTAAGCCGGTGACTTGCCTTCGAGGTGATTCCGCATGTTCTGCATAACCGCCTCGTAATCTTCCGGATGGAGTTTGGTGGTAAATCCTTCGAATCCCGGGGGAAAGGATGCCACATCGTATCCCAGCATGGTGATTTTACTGTCGCTGCAGGAGACCTCATTCTTCTCCACATCCCATTCCCACCAACCAAGGTTGCCACCCCACAGGGCAAGCTCCAACCGTTCCCTGCTGGCTTCCAGTTCCGATTCCCGCTCCTGAAGCAGGGAGTTTGCCGTTCTTAACTCGGCGTAGGCAACCTGTATTTCTTCATTACTCGCCTGGAGTTCCTCGTTTGATGTTTCCAGTTCCTCATTGGAACTTTGCAGCTCTTCGTTGGTACTCTGGAGTTCTTCGTTCAGGGACTGGAGTTCCTCATTGGAGGTTTCCAGTTCTTCAATGTAATTCTGCAGGCTCTCCCGGGCAGAGGTTAGCTCGTTTTCCAAATGGGTTATTTGCTGACTCCGCTTTTCATTGGTATCGGGTACCAGCCGTTCGGCCAGTTCTCCCAGAGCCTCAATCTGTTCAAAGATAATTGCGTAATAATCATTATCCAGGTCAGCGTAGAGCAGGGGCTTCACTACCACTCTTAAGAGCCAGGTCTTATCTTTGTGGAAGAATGTCCTGTAGGGTGTGGTCAGGGTTACCCGGTCCTTTAAACTCCTGAGCAGAACAGTTCTCAGTTCCACGGGTAACTCGGGGCGCAAAAGGGTAAAAATGGAGGTGTCTAAAGCTCCAGGCCGCAGGGCCATGTAGGCCGAAACATCCCCCACAATCTCTACCACATCGTGGTTCCCGTTTATTATGACATAAGGATGTTCGAAGGTGGCGTAAAAGGTTTCCCGAATCATATCGTGGAGGGTCAAATCCGAATCCGCAGCTGCAATTTTCTTGTTTACTCCCCGAACCCTCTTTTTTCCAAAGGACCCGGCAAAGCGGGGTACCCCAACAGCGGCTCCCCTGCGGCGGAAAATCCGGTGTTTGGCCTGTTCGGTGTCGAACAGATCGCTGAAAGAACCCACACTTTCTGAGCGGCCGAGGAACAAAATACCCCTTGGCTGAAGGGCATAGTGAAAGACGGGAAAAACCTGCTGCTGAAGCTTCTGATTGAAATATATGAGCAGGTTACGGCAGCTTATCAGGTCGAGGCGGAGAAAGGGGGGGCTTTCGGTTACATCGTGCCGGCTGAACAGGACCATTTGTCGAATAGATTTCTCTACCTGTACACCCTCAGCTGAGGGGACAAAGTACCGGTCAACCAGGCTCTGGGGTACTTCCAGGACGCTTTCCGGGCTGTATACTCCCTTCCGGGCAACCTCAATGGCTTTCTCGTCGATATCGGTGGCAAAGATCTGAATAGGATGGAGTTCCACCCGGTTACCCAGGATATCTCCCAATATAATGGCAATGGTATAGGCTTCCTCGCCGGTAGCGCAACCGGCAACCCATATACGAATGGATTCACCAGGTTTCTTGCTGTCAATAACAGTTTTTAATACATCCCGGAGGGCATCAAAGGCTTCCTTGTCCCGGAAAAACTGGGTAACTCCTATGAGCAGAAGCTGGAAAAGCTTGTCCAATTCTTCGGGATGCTTTTCCACGTACTTCATATACCCTTCCAGGGTGGGCACTTTTAGGGCCATGAGCCGTTTCTCCAGCCGGCGACCGATGGTATTAGGCTTGTAATCCCGAAAATCAACTCCCGTACGCTTTCCCAAATGATGGAGGAGCCAGCCCATTCCCTCGGGCTTTTCCGCATCGGTTTCCAGAGGAATGATACCCGGATGCTCAAAAATTTCTTCCAGCTCAGCTCCCATTCTATCGGGGGTAAAAATGAAGTCTGCCTTACCGATTTGAATTGCCGCCAGGGGCATGCTGTCGTATTTTGCTGATGCCGGATCCTGGGCTATGGTTATGCCCCCTTCATTCTTGATTTCTCTTATTCCCGCAGAACCATCTTTACCGGTACCCGAAAGAATTATGCCCACAGCGCATTCTTTTTTTTCAATTGCCAGGGAACGAAGCAGAACATCCACATTGGGTTTGGGCCCGGTGCTGTCCGGTCGTTGAAGATAGAGCTTCCCCCGTTTATACACCACATTATTGTCCGGCGGGGTAATGTAAACCTTCCCGGGTTTTATCTCCTGGCCGTTGGCAACTTCCATTACATCCCGATCAACTACCCGACTGAGCAATTCAACAAGACGACTCTTGTAGCTGGGACTCAGATGTTGGGCAATTATAAAGGCTGCATTGGTGAGACTCGGGGGCATGTTCGAAAGAAATTCCTGCAAAGCTTCCAAGCCGCCCGCAGATGATCCTATACCGACAACGTATTGAACTCCATCCATACCTTTCCTCTGTAACCCAGTATAAAAGAAAACCTCAAAAATTTGGGAACAAGCATTACCGTTTTTGCTCTAAAAAATACCTAGTCACCCTGCTTAGAAAGGCGTACAAACTCCTGCACCCGCGCCTCAATGAGGTCCATGCTCCCATTCCAGAAGTCCTGGGTCCGAATATCCTGCCCCAGGGTGCTGGCAATAACCTCCTCGGTCCTCCTACAACCGGTAGCAAGGAGAATTTCCCGATAGGTCTGGGCAAAGGAGGGGCCTTCTTGTTTTGCCCGGGCAAAGAGTCCGGTGCTGAACAAATACCCGAAGGTATAGGGGAAGTTGTAAAAACTTAAGCCGGAAATATAGAAATGGAGCTTGTTCGCCCAGAACCGGGGATCATATTCTCCCAGCTGGTCCAAATAGGCTTCTTTCTGGGCCGCGAGCATCATGTCGTTCAGCTCTTCGACCCGAAGTTCTCCCTTTTCCCGGGCACTGTAGAAATTGGACTCAAAGATAAACCGGGAGTGAATGTTCATCATCATAACCATAGCATCTGCCAGACTCTTGTCCAGCATGGAAAGTCTTTGCTCCCTGGTCGGAGCATTTGCAACCAGGTAGTCGGTAATTATTTCTTCGGCAAAGGTGCTGGCAGTCTCGGCGGTGCTCATGACATAGGTCTGCAGGGGATAGGGTTGATCTTTCAACACGTAACCGTGGTATGCGTGACCCAACTCGTGGGCCAGGGTGCTCATGGCATCGTAGGTATCGTTGAAGGTCATAAATACCCGGGGTTCTTTCCGCTGAGAGAACTTGGTGCAATACGCTCCCGGACGTTTACCCGACCGGTCTTCCGATTCCACGAATCCGTTTTTCAGGGCGTGAGCAGCAAAATCGCCCATTTCGGGGTTGAATGCTCCAAACTGCTCAATAATGGTCTGGGCTGCTGCATCGAAGGAGATTTTCCCTGAACCCAGGGGAGCAACCTGGTCGTACCAGGAAAGTTTCTCCAACCCGAGGATGTTTGCCTTTGCCTGGAGGTAGGGAATAAGCATGGCCTTACGGTCGGTAACGGTCTGCCACATGGCATTCAAGCTTTCTCTTTGCAGGCGATTATCCGCCAGAGGCTTATCAAGGAAGTGATCATAGCCCCGATTTTTATACAGGGTTAACCGGGTTCCAGCTATGTGATTCAGGGCTGCAGCGCAGGAGTCCTGAATGGACTGCCAGGCGGTATCGGCTGCGTAGAAATTATTCTGACGGACTGTTGGTTCCGGACTGTCGGTTCGAACCTGACTGACCGATTTTGATACCAGCCTTCCCTTCTCCATAACCTGAACTTTCAAGGATCCACTGAGTTTGGTGTAAAGCCGTCCCCAGGCGGTTATTCCATCGACCGAGAGCTGAGAGGCAAGGGTTTCCCGGGAGGTGTCCATCATTTTTGCGGCTTGAGCTCGGGTTTCATCAAGAGAAAACCGAATGGTGGTCAGCTCGGGGGAGGATTGTATGAGGGATTCGTACTGCTCATCGGACAGCTCCTTCAGCTTTTGTTTCACAGCAATTTCAACCTCCGAGGCCCGGGCTGAAATGGCAGAAAACTTGCCTAGTAGGGCAGGATACACCGTATTATCCGTATCAGCGCTGGACAAACAATTCACGTAGACCCACAGCTGGCTCATTAACAGGGCAAATTCTTCTTGTGAACGGTAGAACTGCTCCCATGGCTTTGGGCTTACCGGACTTACAGGCAGTTGTTTTGCCTGATCTAACAGGGGCTGAATTGCCTGCTCTATTTTTTCTACATCGGCGGTGAAGGTCTGGTCGTTAACACTGGGGTAAACGCTGGAGAGGTTCCACGTTCGGGGATAGTTCATTGGGGCTCCTTGGGGGTAGTATTTTTTGTTGTTTCATTGTAACCCCGAATGTACCTTTTCTCAATATTCAATAAACATCCGGTAGGTACGGGAAAGCATGAGAACTCCTATTCTAAACATGATTTCCATGGATCGCCGCTCAATTGTGCCATTCAATCCGGGATTGAATTGGGAGGTTGTAGTTGCACTGACCAAAAAGGGAGTTTTGGCATCGTACTGGAACTGTACCGGCTCACCAGTTACCGGAAGTACCCAGAGCTTACCACGGTTTACATCTCCACCCCAGGTATTAAATTCCACCTCCAGAACCCGGGTTTGTCTTCCGTTTATGAGTTCGGTTCCCCTGTCCCTCCGGGTACGAAGGGTTTCAAACCGGGGCAGCCCCGCCTGTGGGTCGGAGGAAGCTCCAGAAACACCGTCCACATCATCATCTTCATTACCCCCAGAATTGGCTGTGGGGAAATTATCGGCAAAATTATCGAACCGTCCCAGGGAGTCGGTTTCAGGATTGATTCTGTTCCCGTTTAACAGGAATATTGGCTCTTCGCCCTCCTGTTCCGGGGTTAAGACCTGAAGGGTTTCCCGAACAGCACCATTGCTCCGTAATTCCTGAATCATGAAGCTTCGGGGGGTTGGCTGGGGTTCCAGCCGGGCATCCTGGGCAAGGAGGGTACGGGAGCGCTCGAGAATGTCAGCGTGGATCCCTTGGGGAGCAAGGAACAATAATAAAAGGGGTAGGAAGTACAGTTTCATTGTAATAAAATAGTTCGGGAAACTGTGGGTGACAAGAAACTTTTCACGGTGTCTCACAGGAAAAAAAATACCAGGTTATCAGCTCAGAACGGAGGTGGGTTGTGTATATTGCACTTCTTCGGGGAATAAATGTGGGAGGAAGGAATACACTTCCTATGAAAGAACTTGCCCAATGTTTCGTTTCACTGGGAATGGAAGAAGTAAAAACCTACATTGCTTCGGGAAATGTGCTGTTCAGCTCAGCTGATCCAATCCACCGGGATGTAAGGGCCTTGGGAAAATACCTTGAGGAAGCATTGTATAATAAATTCCAGTTGGAAGTTCCAGTTCTGGTTAAAACTGCTGAGGAAATTGGGAGTATTTATTCATCAATTCCTCCACATCTTATACCTGATAAAACCCAAAAAACCGATGTAGTTTTTCTATGGCCCAACCTGGATAATCCCGAAATTCTCCATACTATTCCAATACGCAAAGGAATAGACCGGGTTACCTACGTTTCTGGAGCAATCATTTGGAATATAGACCGGTTCGATCAGAATAAAACCTATTTCAACAGACTTCCCCAATTCAAAGAATATCAACATATGACCATCAGGAACGCAAATACCGTTAAAAACTTGTACAGACTTCTCAACACTCAGCATCCAACTTCCCATACTCAGCCTCGAGAAAAGGAAGACCTAAACTGAACCTGGTTTCTCTCATGGGAACAAAACCCGCCTCTGTTATGGTTTGCCCGGTTGGACGGTTCAGCTCACATCCCCCACCAATAACAGACCACAGGGGGGTGAACAGGTTCTGAAGTGCTCTGGCAAGACCGTTGTTAGACCGAACATGTTCCAGAACAACAAGTCGTCCCCCAGGTTTCAGCAGCCCGTGAAAGTCCCGAATTGCCTGTTCGGGGTTCGGGAGGGTACACAGTACCAGGGTGCAGACAATTGCATCGAACTGCTGGACATTGGATTCCAGAAACATTTTGGTTTTCCGGTCGCCCCAACCCAGGGCGTACAATTGAATAATGTGAGGGTGGGACGCCCCTTGCCGGCGCAGCTCTGCCTGCTCCATCATGTGCACAGCCGGTTCCAGTCCAATAACCCGTGCTTCGGGGTTATAGTGTTCAAAATTGACCCCGGTTCCTACTCCAACCTCCAGAACCCTGCCTTTCAGGCCGGAAAGAAGTCGGTTCCGGCGGGTTTTGAGCTGTCGGGCCTCAACACCTGCCATAAAGGTGTCGTAAATATTCGTCGAAAATTTCATTCCTGTGGTTTCCCAAGCCGCTTCCACATAAAAATATCCGGCTTTCCCGGTCCATTGGCATCGGGAATTACCCCCACAATTTGGTATCCGCATTTTTGGTAGAATTCGTAGGGATGATGATTCAAATTGCGAATTGAGCCGATGACGCTGAACAGGTCGGTTCTGGTAAAATCCACACTGGATAAACTCGTCCTGTGGGTTTCATCGTCGGTCCCCAGAAAAATGCCATGAACTCCCTGTTCCCGGGCCCGATCCTCTCCGTATTCCAACAATCGCCGTCCTATGCCGCTGCCCTGCATTGGGGTGCACACCACAAGGGGATGCATTTCCCATGTCGTGGGATACATGGGGCGAAAGCCGATCCATCCGGCAAGAATCCATGGTTCATGAAAAACTGGGTTGTGGGAGGGGCTGTTTGAAATGTCCGGAATACCGGATTCGGGGGTATTTTTTACCAATGCGGCGTAGCATAAATAGTCCGGGTTCAGACACTCGGAAAGTTCCTGCTGGGCAGATTCGAGGGTTGGCCAGCTGGGAATTCCTTTTTCAATGAAGGTCTCGGTAAGGACCCTGGCTGCCTGGAGCTGGATTTCCGGAGCGGCGGTGTGCAAATCAACAAAAGTTAGGGGAAGGTCTTGCTTCATAGGCACCTCAACTGCTCATCTTCGGGCCAGAGAATTCCTGCTCGTCAGGCAAGTCCTGCTCGCCGATCATGCGGGAATACAGGGCAACATTGTCCTGATCGAACAGGGCAAAGATTATTTTGGTAAACCTATCTGGATAACGGGAGAGGTAGGTCCCGACTTCCCGTAGGGCTATTCGTGCCGCCTCTTCCTTGGGAAATCCATACACACCGGTGCTGATGTTGGGAAACCCAATAGTTTTGATTCCATGAACACTAGCTAAATCCAGGCAGTTCCGGTAGCACTGAGCCAGGATTTGCGACTCGTCATGGGTTCCTCCCTGCCAAACAGGACCAACGGTGTGAATAACATACTTGGCGGGCAACCCATAGCCCCGAGTCAGTTTTGCCTGGCCGGTGGGACATCCCCCAAGATTTCGGCATTCTTCAAGAAGTTGGGGTCCTGCCGCCCGATGGATGGCTCCGTCAACCCCTCCGCCTCCTAAAAGGGTTTGGTTCGCAGCGTTCACGATTGCATCGACCTTCAAGGTAGTAATATCGCCCATAAACAGTTCAATTGGGGATTTCAGATTCATGGCTACGGCCTAGTCCTCAGGATATGCTTCCAGCTCGGTTTGAACCAGTTTAATAATGTGAGGTTCTATATCCGGACCGGCTGCGGCCAGAAATTCTGCCAGAATACGTTCTTTGTCAAAACGGCCGCCATCGGTGAGCATGGGACTCTGTTTTATTGTGTTGGGCACCTCACCCGAATCCACAACACTATGAGAATAGGAAGAGGGAGCCCGCCAGGTCAGGGCTTTTTCCTGGGTTTTTTTATCGTAACACAGTTGGAATCCCAAGATCTGTCCTTCAGAGTACCAGAGAATAAGGTCAAAATTCTCATCGGTCAGCCAGCGGCGGAATCCCTCTCCTTCAATTTGTCGGACATTCTGCATTTCTACTAACATACAATCCCCCGG
>SKVS01000182.1 GCA_007129335.1 Spirochaetaceae bacterium | reverse complement strand
TCAAACCAATAACTCGACAAATGTCGAGTTATTGGTTTGAATCTATAGTCATGAGCGACCTAGTACTCCTGGACTTGTGTGTTTTCCACTTTCAATAGTAGCCATATGCGTTTGCCCTGCAAGCCTGCAACTGAAGTATGTACACACCTAAACCATCCATGGTATTCAATACCTTCCCATGAAAGACTTTCTCAAGAGACTCCTAACCTTGTCGGCCCCCATTGCCCTGCAGCAAACCATTTTCACCACCGTGAACGTGGTGGACAACCTGATGATTGGGAGACTGTCGGAAGAAAGTCTGGCTGCAGCCGCCATTGCCAGCCAGGTAAATTTTTTGGTACTGCTCTTTCTTTTCGGCATAACAAGCGGATCCGCCATTCTCATGAGCCAGTTCTTCGGCATTCAGAACCTCAGAGGAATACGCCATAGCATGGCCCTGGCTCTGGTTACCGCCATTCCCGGGGTAAGCCTCATGGTTGTATTGTCTCTGATCCGTCCGGAACTTTTGTTGGGACTCTTCTCCAATGATCCTGAGGTCATTGCCCTGGCAATCCCCTACCAACGACTCATCGGACTTTCGTATCCGGCGGTTATGCTTACCAACCTGTTGGCCACTACCCTGCGGTCTACCCGGGAAGTAAAGCTCCCTATGGTTGCCTCCAGCATTGCCCTGATTCTGAACACCATCGGAAACGTTATTCTCATTAACGGACTTCTGGGATTCCCCCGGCTGGGGCTTTTCGGTGCGGGGATTGCGACCCTGGCGGCCCGGTGGATTGAGATAGGACTTATTACCGCGTTTGCGGCGAAGCGGCGGCCCTGGGTATTCCTGCAACCCCGGGGATGGTTCTCCTTTTCCCGGCAATTTGCCCGGAAATTTTACAAGGTGACCATGCCGGTAGTGGGAAATGAAATATTCTGGAGCATCGGCTTCAGCAGTTATGTGGCAGTTTTCGGGCGGATCAGCACCTCAGCCCTGGCTGCCTATAACATTCAGGAAATCATTATACGGATCTGTATTATCGTGTTTATTGCCATGGGGAATGGGGGGGCAATCCTGTTGGGAAACACCCTGGGAGCTGGAAAGCGGGACCTGGCCCATTCCTACGCCCTGTTCCTGTTAAAAATGGCTCCACTGATTGCCCTGGTTTTTTCGGTCCTTACTGTGACTCTTTCCGGCATAGTTCCTCTGCTCTACAACATAAGCCCCGAAGCTCAGGCTCTGGCAACCCAGATGCTCAGGCTTCTGGCCATAGTATTTCCCTTTAAAATGATCAATGTCATAGTCATTGTCGGAATATTTCGATCCGGGGGAGACACCATGTTTTCTTTCGCTATGGATGTTGGTGTCCTGTGGGCCGTTGGAGTTCCTCTGGCCTTCCTGACCGGCTTGGTCTGGCGAATTAACCCGGCATACGTTTTTCTTATTGCCAGTTCGGAAGAAATCATTAAAGCTATAATCGGTATTCAACGGGTTCGATCAAAAAATTGGATTCACATTTTCACAGGAGCATAGCACCAATGATAGAATACACCCAGCCCCGCAACCCCGATGACCGAATAATCCGCCGGGCAGTTCACATTCTCCAAAACGGAGGCCTGGTTGCCTACCCCACCGACTCAAGCTGGGCAATCGGCTGTTCAAGCGATTCTGCATCTGGCCTTGAAAAACTGAGCCGCCTTAAGGAAAACAAAAAAACTTCCTTCTCGCTGATTTGCTCGAGCATTAGCCACATGAGCTCCTATGCAATTATGGACACTCCGGTTTTTCGTGTCATAAAACAGCACACACCGGGACCCTTTGTGTTTGTTATGGATACGGTCCATAAAATTGAGAAAAAAATCGGGGTCAAGCGCCCGGAGGTAGGCATGCGCATTCCTGATCATCAGGTACCAATCCGCATTGTCGAAGAACTGGAAGTTCCGCTCTTTTCCCTTACCGCCAGCAGGGAAATGTCCGACGTCTACAGCCAGGACGAAGAATACACCGAGGAACTGTTGTTCCAGGAAGGCTGGGAACTGGAAGGCATTGAAGGAATCGACATGATTATCGATACCGGGGAGCAACTGGAACGCAGCCTCTCCACCGTCATAAAAATCAATGGAACAACCATAGAAATAATTCGTCAGGGCAAGGGAATTTGGCAAGAATAGTTCTATACTGAATGAATGAATGGATGAATGAGTATATGAATGATGGAGGCCACCTATGCCGCTTTTTGACCTTCGCTGTAAATCCTGCGGAGCCAGGATCCCCATTACCTTTGCTACCATTAAACAACAATCGGTTCAGTGCCCCAACTGCGGCAAGACCTATACCAGTATGGAAGAATTCCAGAACAGCCCCGAGGGGCCCCGAATGGCTGTGGCAATGCCCAAGGGGATAACCATCAACAACGATGATGGGCTGACAATTATTCGAAAATGGAAAAGCCCTGCAACCTACTTTTTTACCTTTTTTGCCCTGGTGTGGAATGCTGGGATTGCTATGTTTGTGGTAACCGCAATCCTTTCGGGGGAGTATGAGCTGCTCCTTTTTACCAGTATTCATATTCTCATTGGTCTGGGCCTGGTCTATAAAGTAGCGGCTGATTTCCTGAACGAAACGCGACTCCAGGTAAAATTTGGGGTTCTTACGATCCAGCACGGTCCGGTACCCTGGCCAGGAAAAAAGGAGTATCCTCCAGGAACCATAACCCAAATTTACTGTCAAAAAAATGAGAGCACCTCCCGAAACAGAAGGAATGTAAGTTACAGCGTACACTGGATCGACAAGAGCGACAAAAAGCGAACACTCCTGGGGTATTTACGGAATTCTGACCAGGCCCTGTTTATTGAACAGCAGCTGGAAAAGAGCCTGGGCATTCAGGATAGACCGGTTGACGGGGCGTATACCTAGAAGAGTGCACGAAAGCTTGTAAAACACACCATGGCTGGTGTTACCAGGAAGATAACTACCTTCTATCTGGTGGGATTATCCCATTTTTTACAAGCTTTCGTACACTCTCAAGTCATCAGATCAGCTTCCCCGGTCATGGCATTGTTATAGGGAAGTACCTGGTTACCAGGAAAATCCAACACTTCAGTCCCACCATAAAGCACCAGACCCGGAGCGCTTTTGGGGGTAATTTTTTGAAAATACTGAATACCCTTTGCATAATCCTTATGCCAGGTTCGGGATGATTTGATTTCTATGGGTATGAGTTTTCGCTGATGCTCAACAATCAAATCAACTTTATTCTGATTGTGATCCCGCCAAAAATAGAGTCTGGCTTCAGCCAAAACGGTATCCCTGATGCTTCGCCATATCATAACTCTGAGAACGGCTCTTTTCTAGACATATTTCAACTTGTACTTGAATTATGTCTAGACTCTCCCTGAGATCATGGCCGAACCACAAAAAAAGATTGATTATCTGGATTACTAATCCTAATATTTAACCTATTATTTGGATTTACATTCCTAATTTTTACATCTCCTTCTTCCTGTACTATACTGTAGATTAAGATCCCAAGAACCTACAACTTACATAATTATCTCCAACCAGGAAAGGTTATTATTCTCCTTGGCCCACGACAGGTAGGAAAAACAACCTTGCTGAAACAAACCTCAAACAAATTCTCCGGAACTATTCGATTCGAAACCGGTGAAAATATTCTTATTCAGGAAGTTTTACAGGAGCAAAACCTGCCAAAACTCATGGAATTCTGCGAAAACATTGACCTGCTTATCATTGACGAAGCACAGAAAATCCCGAATATCGGTTGGACATTAAAACTTCTGGTTGACCATAGACCCGAACTGAGAATTCTTGTATCCGGAAGTTCGAGTTTCGAAATAACCGGACAAACTGGGGAACCACTCACCGGAAGAAAAAAGACTTTAGAGTTGTTTCCCATATCTATACATGAACTCTCAACCTATCAAAATCTTTTTGATCTGAAACAAAGTCTGGAAAACCAACTGCTCTATGGAACGTACCCTGGAGTCTTGAATCAGAAATCGGTACAAGACAAAAAAGAAGTTCTAAAAGAGCTGACTGGATCATATTTGTTAAAAGACGTCTTAGAGCTTGAGCGCATACGAGCTTCAAGAGTACTCCTCCAATTACTGCGATTGCTCTCCTGGCAAATAGGGAGTGAAGTGAGTGCTCATGAATTATCTACCAAGGTTGGATTAGACACAAAAACTGTCGCCAAATATCTGGATATTCTGGAGAAAGCCTACGTAATCAAGTCCCTCGGAGGATTCAGCCGAAATCTGCGGAAGGAAGCCACCCGCAAACAAAAATACTATTTTTATGACCTCGGTTTACGCAATACCCTGATTGGCAACTTTAATCCCCTGGTTCAGCGAGATGATACAGGTCAATTGTGGGAAAATTTTCTTATTATTGAACGATTAAAATATCGATCCTACACACCCATAGACGGAAGTGCCTGGTTTTGGCGAACCTGGGATCAGAAAGAAATTGACTACCTGGAGGAACGGGACGGCAAACTTTTTGCATACGAGTTCAAATGGAATCCCCAAACACTAGCAGCTCCCGCACTGTTTCTCCAGAAATACCCCAATAGTCAGTTCTCGGTAATTCACCGGGAAAACTACCTGCCTTTTCTTACGGGGAAAGCCATGGAAACCTAACCACTGACCATTCTCTGAACCGCTGCCAGGGTTCCCCCATTGTAAACCCGGGTGTAACCCATACTCCGCAAGTTCGTCAATGCAACCCTTGACCTGGCTCCGGAAGCGCAATACAGCACTATGGGCCGGTCCTTCGCCCCCAGCTTTTTTCCTGCCTTTTTAATGTTTTCAACAGGAATATTGATTGCAGAATCCACATGCCCCTCCCGGTACTCTCCGGAGGTTCGCACATCTACCACCAGTACATTGTCATCATTGACTAACAGTTCTGTCAGTTCCCGCTTCTTGCGGGAACCAAGGAATGACCTTCCATAAACCAACACAAATAAAGCAGCAATAATAAGAGCTGTTCTGATATTTGGATCCATAGTTCACCTACTTATATTCAATTTTTTATATATTACAGGACTGAGGTGTTTTATTCAACAGGAATTATTTCCCTGTTCCGACACTCCAACACTACCGACTGACCAATCTGAAACATTTCCGGCGAGCGGGCGTACAACACCTGCTCACCGGATTCCACCTGATACTCCCACCGTCCTCCAAGATATGTGCGTCCGGTAATGTTCAACCCGAATGATTCGGAAGCTGTGCATTGCCTGACTTCCAGGGAATCCGGTCGGATCATATATAACTGATCTTCTCCAATCCCCGTCTCGGGCTCTCGGATTAACTCCACCCTAACACCACCCCATTGCCCAGCAGTCAGAATATTTGCTCGGCCAAGAAACCTTGCGGTAAAAGCACGGCACGGCCTTTCGTACAAGGAACTCGGTGGACCCGTTTCCACTACCCTTCCATTCTTTAGTAAAATAATGGTACTGGCCAGGGACATGGCTTCCTGCCGGCTATGGGTAACGAACACCATGGGAATGGAAATTTTCCGCTGCAAATCCAGCAAATAGCTACCCAAATCTTCCCGTCGCTCTGGATCCACCGCGGAAAAGGGTTCGTCGAGCAACAGGGCCCGGGGGTCAGGGGCCAGGGCTCGGGCAAGGGCCACCCGCTGCTGCTCTCCCCCTGAAAGTGTAGTAATTTTCCGATGGTCAAACCCCGCCAACCCGGTCAGCTCGAGCAGTTGAGCCACCTTGTTTACTCTCCGGGCACGGGATAGGCCCCGGGCCTTTAAACCGTAGGCCACATTTTCTCCAACCGTCAGGTGGGGAAACAGGGCGTAGTCCTGGAATACAAATCCAATATTCCGGTGCTGAACGGGCACCCGGGTAATGTCCTGGTTGTCCAGCACAATGGATCCCCGGTCAGGCACTTCGAATCCGCCAATCATCCGCAAGGTTGTGGTCTTACCCGATCCGCTGGAACCCAGGAGCACGGTTATCCCTTCCCTTGGGACCGAAAAATCCACCTGAAGGCGAAAATCCCCATATTCCTTTACCACATTCTTCATTTCAATCATATCCGGCCTTCTTTCTTCCGGCGATCGAAGGAGTCGATCAACAGGAAAACCCCAAGGGTAACCATGATGTAGCAAACCCCAAGAGCCAGGGCTGCGGGGAAATGCTGAAAACCGATGAGCCTGAACATGGCAATCGGTACCGTAACAACCTCTCCCCGCCCCAGGGTATAGACCCCCGTAAAATCTCCCAGGGAAATTGCAGCACCGAAGGCAAAGGCCTGCAGGCCAATGGGCCACAAGAGGGGAAGCTCCAGAGTGCGGATCCGGAACCAGGTTCCCGCACCCAGGGACTTGGCTGCCTCCTGATAACTGGGGGGAAAGCTCCTGAATCCCTCCCGAAAAATACGGAAAACCAGGGGAAATGCCATAACCGTCTGAACCAGCACAATCAGGATCCACCGGGAAACAAAGGATGATAACACCTGGCCCATCCCCAGCGAAAGGGTAACCCCGGACACTACCAGCGGCAGGAGGAACAGGGTGTCCGAACCGGAAAAATCCCGGCGGGATAACAGCCGTGCAACAAGGTACCCTAACAATACCGACGCTGTCCCGCTGGATAGGGCAAGTACCAGGGAATCCAGAAATACCTGGCCCGTTGTAGCACGCATGACCTCAAATATACCCGGGCCGGTACCCCTTCCCCCTGTCCCCAGAAACAGGGATCTGTAGGCTGCAAATCCCAATGCTCCATCATCCCAGAACGATCGGAACATTAAAGCTCCCAGGGGGGCAAGGAGAAACAGGTAAACCAAGGTCCAGTACAGACCCCATAGAATTCGGGATGGGAAAGACAAAGATCCCATGGGTTTAACCTCTACCGGCCTTGCTCCACGCTGCACCGATCTTCCCCAGAACTGGGATAGAGCAACCACCAACCCGGTAACCAATAACTGAAGGAGAACCAACACTGCCGCTCCTGCAGGACTCAGGGAGACATACATTTCCCGATAAATGAGCACCTCCAGGGTAATGAATCCCACCCCTCCAAAAATCAACACAATAGAAAAACTCAGGAAGCAGTACAGGAAAATAAGCAGAAAAGCACTGACCATTCGGCGACCAAGAAAGGGAAGTGCCAAGCGACGAAGCCGGCCAAGGGAACTGTCTCCCAGGCTGCGGGAAGCATCCACAAGGCGTTGATCCAGATCCAGCCAACCCTGGGTCAGCATTCTCAGTCCTATGGCCAGATTAAACATAAGGTGAGCCAGAATAATACCCACGGGAGAATAGACAAAGGAAAACCTGGTGCCCAGGATTTGATTTAAAACTCCAGCCCGGCCGTAGAAACTCATGACTGCAAGAATAATGAGCAAGCTGGGTAGAACAAAACTTGCCATACCCAGGGCCTGAATAAAACCCTTGCCTTTGAAGGTATACCGCGCCAGGGCATAGGACCCGGGGATTGCCAGAACCAGGGTAAGAGCAGCAGAAACCCCTGCCTGGAAAAAGGAAAAACCTGTACTCCGCCAGGTGCTTCCCCGGGTTAGAACGGCCTGTGCCCGATCCAGAAAGGCGGGAAAACTCCGGGTATCCAGCCAACCAGCCCACAGAATCCCCCCCAAAGGCAGCGCCAGGGTAAGAAACACCACAAGGAGTACAGCAAGTCCAGGACCGGAGAATTTCCCGGGGAAACCTGCAGGTCCTGTTGAATCAGCATGAGAACGGGGCGTACCCACCCTGGAGACTAGAGCATTTGTCCGGGTGGGTACAAAAAATTGGGAAATCAAACGAAACAGGCTCAGCGCATGACCTCCTCCCAGCGTTCAAGCCAGGTCTCGAAAGCTTCGGCGACCCTCTGGCTGTCCACCATCATGGGACGGGTAATGGGTTGGCGGGTATTTTCAAAATCATCGGGCAGGGGTATTCCCGCCTGAGCCGGATACATGAATTGACTCAGGGGAAGGAGTTCCTGGATTTCAGGACTTAACAACAGGTCAATAAATTTCTGGGCAAGTTCAACCTGGCTGGTACCCCGTACAATTCCCGCAACCTCAACCTGAAGGTATCCCTGCCCCTCCAGGGGAAGCGACCGGTACCGGTCGGTTTCTTCGAAAATCCGATGGTAGGCCGGGCTGGTATCGTAGCTCACCACAAAGGGAGCCTCACCCTGGGTATACAGACCGTACCCTTCGCTCCACCCACCTGTTACCGTTAGGATATTCGGTTTCACCTGACGCCAGAAATCCAGAAACCCTTCTTCCCCCATAGCCGCAATGGTCAGGAGCATGAAATTTCTACCGGGGCTGCTGGTTGCGGGATTGAGCATGATTATTGAACGGGCAAACCGGGAATCCGTTAAGTCCTGCCAGGTTTCGGGCAGAGGTCCGTCAAAATTCTGGGAATCGTAATTCAGGGTAATATATCCATAGTCGAAGGGGACTACCCGAAATTCCGGATCCACCATGAGTTCGGGAATTGCCGGAACAAAACTCTCCGGCCTATAGGGTACAGTCAGGGTATCCCTTACTACCCGGTGAAGATAGGTTTGGTCCAGCCCGACAAATACATCGGCCCGGGGATTTGACCGTTCCAGGTACAAACGGGTGAACAGCGCGCCGGTATCCCCAGGTTGTTCAAATTCCAGTCGGGCTTGGTACAGTTCTTCAAACCGGGCAGCCATGTCTCGGCGTACCGAACCGCTGACACTGTCGTAGGTGTAAACCCTCAACACGGGCATTCCATCATCTGCCGGTGCAGCAGACCGGGTACCCCCAGCATAGAATGGCAAGGCAGCAAGGGAGAAAAAAAGCACACTCAGGAACAGAAACAGAACAGATTTCCGAGACTGTCTGTGAACAAAAAACAATGGTCGACTCATAAAAGAGCTCCACAATATTCGAAACTCAGGAATACAAGATTTCCGGAATGGCAGGAAAAAACCCGGATCTCCTCCTGAATTGCGGTAAGATCGGGGCCCTGATGGGTGGGGGTAAGAATAAGCTGGAAAAGTAAGGTACTTCATGGCATTTCCTACGCCGGCATTACCCGGATCAGGTTCATGGGTTTGATCTCAGCCGGATACCTGGTTCAACGAACCGGTAAGCCAGCACCCCGTAGCACGGGACGGGCACAGAAGTCTGTACACATCCTGTTATAAACTACTCACTGAAGACAAAAGGGTCAAGGGCCAGGGAAGGGCAAACCCAGGGCAAGAATTAATGTGTGTACAGAAGCTTGTAAAAACCCCTACAGGTGGACGTTCAGAAGTTTACTTCCATTGTATATGGGGTGGTTTCACTGTCTTTTACAAGCTTCTGTACACTCTACACGAATTATCCCTGGGCGTTCTTTGCAGCCCTGGCTGTTTTCAGATGCTCCATCCAGAAGGCCAGCTCCCTAACCAATGCACGGACAGACTTGGTTTGCTCATCCGTCGGCTTGAAGGATCCGTCTTTTTCCAGTTGTGACCAGTAGTTAGGAATCATTACCTGCTCCCGCAGGTCGAACATTTTCAGTTCACCGGCAATTGCCCGCAGATGTTCGGCAGCGCGACTGCCTCCAGCAGCACCTCCGTAGGTAGCAAGCCCGAGGGGTTTGTAGTTCCATTCGTAAAACACATAGTCCAGAGCATTCTTCAGAGCTGCACCGTAGGAGTGATTGTACTCGGGGCTAACAAAAATAAACCCGTCTGACCCATCTACCAGAGCTGACCACTCTTTCGTATGCTGATGTGCGTAGTCCCGGTAGCCTGCTGGTTTGGCTTCATCGAGGAACGGGAGATTCAGCTGTTCAAGGTCTACCACTTTAACCTGAAACCCTCCCAGGCTGGCGGCTTCTTCCTGGGCTATTTTCTCAATCCATTGAGCAATTGTCGGTCCAAACCGGTTAGGTCTGGTGGAACCTACCAGTAATGTAAGTGTATTCATGATGAACTCCTCTTATCCCAAGTTTGTTTTGGGTTATTATTCTTGACTTAATAGGTAAGAATTTGAAAAGAACAAGTCAAGAAAAATGCATATTCGGTGAAATGCCAAGTGCATTATTTGATTTTTTGCTTTACTATAGAGCAAGACCATGGCAAGTAAAAAGGATCTGGCATTAC
>SKVS01000117.1 GCA_007129335.1 Spirochaetaceae bacterium | reverse complement strand
ATGACGGTTACCGGAACCTGTCCACCAAGTCCGGAAGCACGCCTGGGAACTAAAACGAAAATTCCCGGTCTCTGGCTCATCGCAGCACTGACCGATCTTGCTTCATCGGATAACTCATTCGAAAAACTTGCTGCCCAATGGGAAAATCTGAACAACCATACCAATAACGACCGGCTTCCCCTGGGAAAAATCAAAAATTTCCTGGCTACCATGGAAGAACCCAAAATAGTTATGAAAGACCTTATAAGCAAAATCCATGGGATTATTCAAGACGGAAGAAAAGCCAAGAATGATTTGTGGTTCTCCGATGATCCATTCACCGTGCTGGGGGTACTGTACGTACTATCCTACATGATCCGACACAAACAACTGCCCGAAGAACTGACTCTTCCCGACAAAAAAAGAAGGAGGAAAAAGAAGAACACATGAGCTTTTGTTCCCGGCCAAGAATTGGTATCTCCACCTCTCGTGCCCCGGTTTCCTTAAGCTTTTTCAGCATTGGATTCGCAGTCCTCCTATGCGGGGGGCTCCCGGTACGTCTGCGTCCCCACCGAAAGTTCAAAAATATTCAGGGCCTCATTCTCAGTGGCGGACCCCACGTGTACCCCAGTTTTTACCTGAGAAACCACCTCCCCCATTTTCTCAAACACTCCTATGATTACCAACGGGATTCCCGGGAAATTGCCTGGCTACAACACCTGCTGAGGACTACGGACCAGGAGGAAATACCTACCCTCGGGATTTGCAGAGGAGCACAGGTTATGGCAGTAGCCAACTCGGGACGTTTGCACCCCAGCCTGGTAACCACTTTTCCTCATGCCCGATATCCCCGACACCCTCTTGCGTACCTCACATTCCGAAAAAAGGTTTACCTTACCCCCGGCAGCCTCATGGAAAACATTTTTCAGGCAAGGGATGTTTGGGTCAACAGTCTTCACCGTCAGGCTATTGATGAACCGGGACCTGGTTTTGTGGTTACCGCAAGAGAAGGTAATGGAATAATTCAGGCAATTGAGCATACTCAAAAAGGGTTTTGCCTGGGTGTACAATTCCATCCAGAATTAATGATTCACCGAAAAACTATGCGAAGGTTGTTTCGAGTGTTCATTGAAAGAGCATCTGGTAAGAAACCCTGCTGAAAAGGGTTGGAGAATGTACTGAAGCTGATATGTTGTGACCTTTGTCAACCCATAAAAAATGGCCGCCGGTGACAGAGAACACGAAAGGAACACCGGCGGCCGGGATTTCAGGTTCCTCTACAAACCTGGAATCCTTCCATACATATAACTAAGTATCGAATGCGCTTCCCACAGAGGCACAAAAGCACCATCCACTTGAACCTTGGCGAGTTCAAGGGTCTTACGCCTTCCATGAAAGAGCAAATAAAATTCGACCTCTTGATAGGTTGAGTTAAAAAGTCCTGAAACCCGAATAATCGGTATTGCCTGGGACTCCGTCGGGCCATACCACTGCACCTGGGTGAAATGTTCATCCACAATGTGGGAGAAAATACGGGGTCCATAACCCTCAAGGTAAGCAGAGCGGACGTCGAGCAACTGTTCCCGGGAACTAAATTCATGAACGGACCACAGGCCTGCAGCAAAGGCCAAAAAAAGAACAAAGGACAACATGACCATGGTATATTGCTTATCATCCATCTTCGGAGGCAGAGGTTCCTTAATTCCACATCCTCCACAATATTGGGCCAGTTCTGGATTTTCTGTACCACAGTAAGGACATTTCATTTTGGTACTATTTCCCCCGCTACAGCCCAAAGGCCTGTAGCAGCAAGAACGAAGAGAGATAAAATCACTCTCAGATCTATGTACTCAGCCATGACTTGAACATCCCTGACTCCAAACCACGGTTGCCCCCAAAAACCCTTTCGCTCTACCGGGATAATGGTGGTCTGATGATCGGGAGTCTGAAATCGGAGTTGGGAACGGGTATAACAACGCCGAATTGAAACAGAACCGTGGCTTCTATGAAAGAGCACCGAGGGAATAACGTGGAAGAGAAAGGGAAGAAGCTCTGTAGACAAACCCAAACTAATACCCCAGTTATTCCCGTCACCCCCACGTAATTCCCTCTTCAGGGCATTAATCCTGTGGTAAGAACAGGAACCAATAATCTCATCATTTGAACCGTAAATCTGAAAAAGACTGGAATCAGGCTCTACTCCATGGGAATGCATTCTCCAAACCAAAGCTTTCCCGTTTGAGGAAGGAGACTGAATGAAATCAACCTGAACCGATTGGGTGTTTTTTCCCGGAGTAATGTTTACGGTACACCAGTGGGAACCGTGTTCATCCAGAATGGACAGAGGAACATCCCATTGAAAAACCCCGGTGGAACTTATGGATCGGGGAAGGGACCGCAGTGGTGCGGGAGTCACAATATCATCGTGGATCCTCGTTGATTCACCCATGACCAGGGCCCCACAGTGGGTACAGAACCGGTGATTCTCATAGGTTAATCCACCACAGAATGCACAATGTCCCTGAACCTTCAACGTAACCATGGCTTTATTGTACCGGATGTTGAAGATTTACACTGTAAGAAAAATTCTTACTCCCGGGGTCCGGCCCAATATTCTTAGAAGTT
>SKVS01000220.1 GCA_007129335.1 Spirochaetaceae bacterium | reverse complement strand
GCTAAAGCGCCGTGGCCCGCCAGGTTCTGGAAAAGTATCAGGTCCGTCCTGCCCAGATTGCTGCAATCGGAATAACCAACCAACGGGAAACCGCTGTGGTCTGGGACAAATCCACCGGAAAGCCCGTCTATAATGCCATTGTCTGGCAGGATAAACGGACTGCCGGCTTGTGTGAAAAACTTCGTGCAGACGGTTTGGAATCGGTAATTCGGGATAAAACCGGACTGGTCATAGACAGCTATTTTTCTGCAACGAAAATTAGCTGGATTCTCGATACGGTACCCGGCGCACGGGAGCGGGCAGAAAAGGGCGAACTCTTATTCGGCACCATCGATACCTGGCTCATTTGGAACCTTACCCGGGGTGAAGTCCATGTAACCGATGTGAGCAACGCCAGCCGAACCATGATTTACAACATCCATACCCTGGATTGGGACAGCGGAATACTCAAGAGACTGACTATTCCCCGGGAAATGCTCCCAAAGGTTGAAGAATCGAGTACGGTAGTCGGCCATACCCACGAGGGGAGCTTTGGAGGAGCAAAAATTCCTATTGCAGGCATAGCAGGAGATCAGCAAGCAGCATTATTCGGACAAACCTGTTTTGAAACCGGACAAGGGAAAAATACCTATGGTACAGGAAGTTTTATTCTTATGAACACCGGAACCAAACCAATAACCAGTACCAGCGGCCTTTTAACCACCATAGGCTGGTCACGAAACAAGAAGGTTACCTATGCCCTTGAAGGTTCGGTGTTCATTACCGGAGCAGCGGTACAGTGGCTTAGGGATGAGCTTAAGGTAATCCGGGACGCCCGGGACAGCGAATATTTTGCCCAAAAGGTACCTGACAGCGCAGGGGTATACCTGGTGCCAGCATTTGCAGGCTTGGGTGCTCCGTATTGGGACATGTATGCCCGGGGAACCATTGTAGGCATGACCAGGGGAACAACCATGGATCACATTATTCGGGCAACCCTGGAAAGTCTTGCCTACCAGGTAAAGGATGTAAGCGATTTGATGAGTCAGGATTCAGGAATACCCTTGAGAAACCTCCGGGTCGATGGGGGGGCAAGTGCGAATAATTTCCTGATGCAGTTTCAGGCGGATATCCTCGGGGTACCTATTCAAAGACCCCGAAATGTAGAAACCACCGCCCTCGGAGCTGCATTCCTGGCAGGTTTGGCAGTAGGGTTCTGGAACGGCACCGACGAACTCATAAAAACCATGCAAATTGAACGGGAATTTGAACCGACCATGGAAGAAGCTAAACGCCATGCCCTGTACTCAGGCTGGAAGAAAGCAGTTCAACGAAGCCGTTCCTGGATTGAGGAATAAACAAGGCAATTAAACCAGAGAACTAAACCTGGGGCAGAAAAAAACCAGTCCCCCAAAGTTTTACCTCAGGGCAAACGAATATGGCAATGTTGTTCGGGTAAATGACCCGTTCAGGGCTCAGATGGCCGGGGTATATCCACCTAATTGTGCCATTTCGTCCGGCAAATTCGCGCCTTTGCCCTGGATTTTACATGAGGGTCACCCCCATCTCACTCAGGGCCTGCACCTGAAGTTCCGGCCAAACCCCGGCCTGAACCTCTCCGATGTGGGCCTTTCTGAGCAGAAACATGCATAACCTGCTTTGGCCGATTCCTCCCCCAATTGTCTGAGGGAAATCCCCCGCTATGAGGCGCATATGCCAGTAAAGGTCTTTCCGGTGTTCCTGACCACTATGGTGTAACTGTTTCTCAAGCGCAGGTATATCTACCCGAATGCCCATGGAGCTCAATTCCAGACTGTCCTGCCTTAAAGGATCCCATACAATTATATCCCCGTTTAAGCTCCAGTCATCGTAGTCCGGGGCTCTTCCCCCATGGGGACGCCCATCGGACAAGGGCCAGCCAATTCGAGAAATAAAAACCGCTTTGTACTCTTTTGCCAGTTGCTTCTCCCTTTGTTCAGGACTGAGATCGGGAAATCGCTCCAACGCTTCGGAGGATGAAATAAAGGTTATTTCCGGGGGCAGGATTAACTCGATCTGGGGATACTGCTCATGAACAACAAACTCGGTCCGGCGAATAGACTGATAAATACTTCGGACAATGGTTTCCAGCAATGTTTCGCTCCGGTCTTGTGGACTTATGACCAACTCCCAATCCCATTGATCAACGTAAACCGAGTGGATCTGGTCTACCTGGTCATCGGGTCTCAAGGCATTCATGTCGGTATAAATACCAGTTCCCTGGGAGTATCCGTAATCAGCCAGGGCCATTCGCTTCCACTTAGCCAGAGACTGGACAATTTCCATGGTTCGTCCACCCAAACTGGTAACAGCAAACTGCACCGGCTGCTCTATTCCGTTCAGATCATCGTTAATCCCCGACCCCTTGGGTACAAACAGGGGGCTAGTCACCCGAAAAAGCCTCAGCTCAGCACTCAGGCTTCTCTCGAAATAATCCTTTATCAGCTTAATTGCTCTTTCGGTTCGCTGTACGTCCAACAGGGGTTTATATCCCCGGGGTACACGAAAGTTTTCATTCATTTCCTTCGTCTCCTTCGTCTCCCATTGTCTTTATCGCCTGGAGAAATTCCTGCCTCCTGACCCGGGATATCCCTGAGTGG
>SKVS01000377.1 GCA_007129335.1 Spirochaetaceae bacterium | reverse complement strand
ATTTTCTGCCAAGAAATTGCTTGCCCTGTCGTTAATGGGAACCGCAGTTGGGGGATTCTGGTTTGCCCAGGTGCCCAGTTACACTTCGGTTGTCATGATTTTCACTATCTGGGGCTTTTTCTCGGTATTCACCTTCTGGAGTTCCCACCTGAAGCTGGTAAAAATGCTGGCTAAAGACAATGAAGAAGGGCGGTTTTTTGGAGTTCTGGATGGCGGCCGTGGGGTGATTGAAGCGGTTCTTGCCAGCATTGCGCTGCTGATTTTCTCTACCATTTTAGGAACCAGCCTGGATGCTGTTGACAAGCGTTCTGCACTGGTGGCTGTTATTTACATGTATTCCATCGTCCTTTTTGCATCAGCAATTTTGATTTACTTCTTTGTAGAAGAAGACAAGAATGCCGGAAAAAAAGATGTGGCTGCTGAACCGAGTTTCCGTATTGCCGACCTTGGGAAAGCCTTTAAGAACAAGTATGTGTACCTCCAGGGAAGCATTATTTTCATGGGTTACGCTGTGTTCTGGACCGTCTATTATTTAGGTGGATTTCTGGAAAGCAATATTGGAGTCAGCCCTGTAACGGTTAGTTCCATTATGGTTGCTGTCCTGTGGATGCGACCGGTTGGGGGATTCATTGGTGGATTCCTGGCCGATAAAATCGGAAAAACCTTGACAATCAGCGGTGCCCTGGTTGGTGCAGCGGTCTGTCTAACCCTGGCAGCCATATTGCCCATTACCATGTCGGTTCCTTTATTTGGTGCTCTGATGATTCTTCTTGGGGTATTCCTGTATGCAATCCGGGGAACCTATTGGTCCCTCCTTGGTCAGTCAAAAATTGATGCGGCTATTATGGGAACAGCTATTGGAATTATTTCCTTCATCGGCTACCTGCCCGATATTATCCTGCCCCAGTTCAACAGCTTTCTGTTCGGTACCTTTGGAGACAATGGGGGCTACAACGCTTACTTTGTTGCCAGCGCGGTAATTGCCATTGTTGGAGTTGTATGCGCCATGATTTACAACGCCCACGTGAAGAGCGACAAGAGAAAAAACGGCAACGGGGAGCAGTTGTAAAAACTTATGAGAATTGTTTGTTTGGTAAAGTTTGTCCCTGATGTGGACAGCTTTACCTACGATTATGAAACCAGCACCCTTTCCCGGGATTCTGCGCGGTTGATTCTGAATCCTGACGATGCCTGTGCCCTGGCCTTTGCTCTGAAGTTAAAGGCCAGCAATCGGGACCATCGGGAGGACGATCAGCAGGACGATCAGATACAAATAGAGGTGCTGTCCATGGGCCCCAAGTCGGTTATTCCCCACATGGAAGACCTTCTGCGGTTGAAGACCGACAAGGGAACCCTGTTATCCGACCCTGCCTTTGCAGGAAGCGATACTTACGCCACCAGTTTGATTTTGGCAAGGTATTTGGCAGGGCAGAACTACGACTGTATTTTGACCGGAACCCACGCCATCGATGGGGATACCGCCCATGTTCCGGCTCAGATTGCCCAGGAACTGGACCTGGATTGTATGGTGGGAATTACCGGGGTGGATGAACAGTCCTTTTCCCGGGATCGAGCCGTGTTTGAAATAGATCACGAACACTCGGTGGACACCTGGGAAATGTCCATGCCCTGTGTCCTCGGGCTGAGCAGGGAAAGTGGATACAAGCTGCCTTACCCGGCTTTTGAGGATTTTCAGAAAGACGTGGCCAGTTCCCTTCAAGTGCTTACAAGGGAGGATCTGGATTTTAACCCCCATGAAGTGGGCCAGCAGGGTTCTTTGACCAAGGTCGTACGAACATACAAGAAAACCTTCCATGTAAAGGAGAAAATCCTGGTGAAAAATGATGAACAGGGAATAGACCTGGTTTTCAACTACCTGAAACAGAAGGGGTTCCTTGAGTCATGAAAAAAGCTTTAATTTTTCAGGATACTGAAAACCTGGAACGTACCCGGGACCTGCTTGAATGTGTTGCCCGGATGTATCCTGATGAGGATGTTGAAAAAACAGCGGTAGTCCTGGGCGACCAGTGGAAGGCCTTAAATGGGTACTTCCATAGGGTAATCCGGATTTCCCAACAAGTTTTGGAACCCTGGAATTACCGGGGAATATGCGAGGTACTGGTGAAACTTCACCGGGACCACAGGTTTGACAGCATATTGGTGCCTGCTACCCCTGCAGGACGAATGGTGGCTCCCCGGCTGGCTAAGGCCTTGAAAACCGGATTGGTAGCCGATGTAACCGATGTGGTTCATGAACAGGGTTCCGGCTTGCAATTGATTCGCCCGGCGTATAGCGGCCGAATTATGGCGGGTATTGTTACTACTGGAAACGGTCCTGTTATGCTCAGCGTGCGGCCGGGGGTTTTTTCCCACAAGGGTGAAGAGAACCTTGGGACTGTTTGCGTTGATTTTACCGGGACCTTGGAAACTCGGTCTGGTCTGCGAAGTCTGAGTTCCCGTCCCAAGCCGGTCAGTTACGACATTCGCAAATCCCGGGTGCTGATTTCCGGTGGTGGGGGAATTGGCAAGGATTTTGATGCACTGGACCAGCTTGCCCAGGCATTAAATGCGCAAGTATCAGCCAGCAGAAAGGTTGTGGACAAGGGGCTTGCATCCCGGAGCATT
>SKVS01000047.1 GCA_007129335.1 Spirochaetaceae bacterium | reverse complement strand
TGTTCAGAGGATGTTCAGAGGATGCATAGTAGTTACCCCAAGCTTTGATGCACCAGGATAAAGGAACACCATTGTTATCGGTAAGAATTCGTACAGCAGTACTTACCTTCTTTGCCCTCCTCATGATTCTCATATTCGCCGTCCTCATGCTGTA
Organism: Spirochaetaceae bacterium; assembly: GCA_007129335.1. Classification (GTDB taxonomy): domain Bacteria; phylum Spirochaetota; class Spirochaetia; order DSM-27196; family Salinispiraceae; genus SKVS01. The sequence goes on along the minus strand of SKVS01000047.1, from coordinate 2,477 downwards.
CTCATCCCGCACCCAACGCTACGCAGTCCAGCAAAAGGGAGAAGCGGTAACCCGCATGCACGCCCAGGTCATCCAGACCAGGCTCCAGCAGTTTTTCCTCGAACCGGTTCTCCTCCACCGAATCTTTACCCGGCAACTTGCCCCCCTTCTGCGGGAATCCGGGGATTTTACCGAACCAAGCCGGCAGACCTACGAATATCTCAGGTTCATCCGTCAGGAGCTGCCCCATGTTCAGGTCATGGCCTATGGAAATACCCGGGGGCACACCTACGGAATCCGAACTAATCCTGACCTTAGCTACAGTCTCATTATTCAGGATGACTCAACTGATGGTCAGCTGTTCATTTATGACGGACCTGACACCAGCGGTGCCATTATTGCCACGGTGGAGGATTTTGATCCCCGCACCAGACCCTGGTACCTGCCGGTTCAGGAGAATCCCGTTTCCCAATGGTCTCCGGTGTATGTGAATGCTGACGAGTTTGAAAAATCCACCATATCGTATTTGAACCCCGTGTTTTCCGGTAATGAAGCCCAGTATTTCCATGGGGTTATGGTAATGGATATTACCCTGGGAGAAATTTCTACATTCCTGAAAGGGTTGGTGGAAGAGGGCAGGGGGCGGCTGGTTATTCTGGATGAGACTAATCAGCTGGTAGCCCATTCGGAGAATGATGTGAGCCCGGAGGTGTTTGCCCTTTTTACCGAGCAAGTTGCCTACCTGGCTGCCAATAATACCCGATTTCCTCCGCCCAGGGATATTCGGGTCAGTGGGAATGACTACTTTCTTTACGGAGTACCGGTGGATCCGGTTATTGGGCTGGATTGGACCATCCACATTCTGTTGCCGGTTACCGAAATAGTTGGGGATCTGCAAACATATCTACGCACTTCCCTTCTGGCCCTTGGAGTAATTATTGGTCTGTTTATGGCTGCGGGATTCGGGGGTATTCTCTTCATTATTCGGCCCTTCCAGGTTGGTGCAGAGCTTGCCTTGCAGCTCAGCGGCGACGGAAAGGCCCCGATTCACGAGGTGTTCCAGAAGGAAGATCAGAAAATTAACCTGGGCTCCGCAACCCTGAAGGAATCCCAGGATTTGACCCGTGCGTTGCGGAGCATAGGCAGAAGACTCCGGCAAACTGCTCAGGAGGCTCGAATTTCCGAGGACAAGTACCGTTATCTGGTGGAAAATTCCCTGGAAATGTTTTTTACTCTTACACCAGACGGTAGGGTCGAGACGGTGAACAAGGGCGTTGAAATCCTTTCAGGAAGATCGAGAACCGAGCTCCATGGTCTCCCTGTGGTATCCCTTGCGCCCGAGCCGGCAAAGCCCATTTTGGAGCAGGCTCTGCAGGATGTTTTGTCAGAGAAAACGAAGATTCAGTTTCAAAGCCGTTTCATAAGCAGCCAGGGTAACGATAAGACTTTTAATACAAGTCTCATGCCGATTCTGAACGACCAGGATGAGGTGTCCCTTATTGTAGGTACCAGTTTCGATATTTCGGATCTCATTCTGGCACAGGAGGCGGTTGCCCGATTGACCGCCGAAGAAAACGACCGGCTTCAGATTCTGGTCAAGGAGAAAACCGAGGAGCTTCGCCACACCATGGAGGAGCTGTTTAACCGGGAAAAAATGGCGTCTCTTAGGGAAATGGTTGCGGGGTTCTCCCACGAAATCAATTCACCTCTGGGGGTTGCTCAAACCGCGGCTTCCTATTTGAAGGAAAGCGTTGAGGATTTCGGCACCATGGTTCAACAGGGAACTCTTACCAAATCGGAATTCGAACAGCGGACCCTGGCCATACTTGAAACCACCGGTATGATTCAGAAAAATCTGAACCGGGCAGGCGAGCTCATTACCAGTTTTAAGGCTCTTTCGGTGGATCAGACCAGGGACGAGGCCTTCCTTTTCGATTTGAACTCCGCAGTTCAATCTGTTCTTGTCAGTCTGGGTCACGAAATCCGCAGAGCCCGGGTCAGAGTGGATTTTGATTGCCCCCAACCCTTCATGGTACAGGGCCAGCCGGGGCATTATTCCCAGCTTTTTACCAATTTTATCATGAATTCCCTCATTCACGGATTTGGATCCCATGGTCCTGAAAAATCGGAATATCCAGAAAAATCGGAAAATCCAGAAAAGTCTGAAAGGCGAGAAATACAAGAAGGGCAGGAGCGGATCATAACCATTACTATTCAAGATAAAGGGAATACCCTGTCCCTGGTTTACCAGGATAACGGACGGGGTGTGGAACCTGAACATTTGAAGCGGATTTTTGACCCGTTTTTTACCACAAACCGTTCCAATGGGGGGACGGGTCTGGGGCTCAGCATTGTATACAATCTGGTAACCAACGCTATGAATGGTCGAATTACCTGTAAAAGCACTCCCGGCAAGGGTGTTACGTTCGCACTCTCCATTCCGAATAAGTAAGGGGTCAAAGCCAGTCATTTCCGAATAATATGAGGTTTTTTGGCGA
>SKVS01000325.1 GCA_007129335.1 Spirochaetaceae bacterium | reverse complement strand
CTGGGTATGTACGTGTACCACCTCTTAGCCCTGGGGTTCATTGCTCTGAGCCTGAAAGACCGACCCATGTCTGCAAGCTCGGTTGTAGTAAAGACCTCTTTTTTCATTGTCACCATGTATCTCCTCCAGGGTATACTTGGATTAGGACTGTCCATACTCGCTGCATACACCTTTTTACCCCAAACGTTTCCCGGCATAGGACTGCTTCTTCCCATGGGGTTCGGCCAGGGTCCTGGCCAGGCTTTCAGTATTGGAAGAACCTGGGAACTTGCAGGTATTGCCGATGCGGGGAGTATTGGTCTAACCATTGCCACCCTGGGATTTCTCTGGGCGACCTTCGGGGGTGTTACCATGGCGAATATCCTCAAGAAAAAGTATCCCCCGGTTGCCTTTGTGAGCAATCAGAATCTGAAACCCGATTCTCCTGAGCTTGAGGAGCTGAAAAACGGTCTTTTTGGGGAACCGGAATCTCCGGAGGAAGAAAGGGGTGAACTGACCCTGAGCAACATGATCGACCTGGGAACCAGACAGCTATTTCTTATTGGTTTGATATATTTGGCAACCTATGGAACCCTGAGGGGCTTGAGCGCTTTGCTCCTTCCCCTGGGAAATGTAGGAGAGAACCTGGCGAATGTCCTTTGGGGATTTCACTTTGTGTTTGGAACCATGTACGCTATTCTTGTTAAGCTTGGCATGAACAAACTGAAATCCCTGGGGCTGATGAGACACCAGTATAACAACAACCGGAATTTATCACGGATTTCTGGAACAAGTTTCGATTTTATGGTAACCGCTGCTATTGCAGCAATTTCCATAACGGTAATTCTGTCCAGCTGGCAGATCATTCTGCTTATTTCCCTTACCGGGGGATTACTGACCTGGTGGTTCTCTATTTTTGTGGCCAAGCGGGTTTTTCAGGTGGATATTCTGGAATACAGCCTGGTATTCTTTGGTACCTACACAGGCACCCTTTCAACAGGCATGGCTCTGCTCCGGACAGTAGACCCCACTTTTCGCACCAAGGTAGCCGATACCATGGTTCTTGCCAGCGGGTTGTCCTTGTTTCTGGCCTTCCCCCTGCTGCTTATTTTGAATCTGCCGGTGGTAGCCTTTGTGGAGGATCAGCCGGTCATTTATTTCTACGCTCTGGCAGCTTTGGTGGGTTATTCCCTGTTTACCGGTTTCTTTCTCTTCCGTAAGGCAGCAAAGGTCAAATAGACCCGGTCATCTCCAAGGGTTTCCCGGGGGAAGTTCAGCTTCCGGTAAAAACAGCTAGTCCGGGCACATCCGTTGTTGTCTTTTGTGTGGCATGCTCCCTCACCCCGGGGACGCACCAGGTAAATAAGGGCGTCCTGATCACAATCTACCAGAATTTCCACAATTTCCAGGAAATCCCCTGAAGTTGCTCCTTTGACCCATAATTCCTGACGGCTGGTACTCCAGAAGGTAGCAAGACGGTTCTGCAATGTTTGGGAAAGGGCTTGATCATTCACCCAACCAAGCATGAGCACTTCCCGGGTTTCATGGTCCTGCACTATTGCGGGAAGCAGCCCTCCCCGTTTTTGGAACTGGGGAAGAAATTCCTTTCCTTCCTCCAAGTCCCCGACCTGTGTTTCCTGTTCAGCCATAGGGTATCTCCATTTCTCAATATCCCCGGTTACTTTAAAATGAGTAGTGCATCGAAATGCACTTGCCCTTCCTCCTCACCAGGATCTTGTCTATACCATGTTCTTATAACGAATCTTCTTCCCATGGATAGTGGTAAATTTTGCCGCCAGGTCCCTGAAGGAGGTACCATTGGCCCTCCCTGCCCAAAACCGTTCCCCGGTTCAGGGGAATTTTTCCCCCTGCATCGGGCAGGTCCACCGCATAGGTAGGAACTCCCATGCCCGACAAGCGGGAGCGCACCTCGTCCATTATATCCAGCCCCCGGTCTATAGAGGTTCGAAAATGCCGGGTTCCCGAGGCAAGGTCTCCCTGGAAGAGGTAATAGGGCTTAACCCGGGTCTTCAAGAGTTCCCGAAACAGATCCACCAGGATATCAGCCTGATCATTCACTCCCCGAAGAAGAACCGCCTGATTGAGTACTGGAATACCCTGACGAACCACCAGGTCAATTGCCTTCTTGAACTCTGGAGTAACTTCCCGGGGATGATTAACCTGAATTACCATCCACATGATTCCGTAAGAACCGAGTATGCGAACCAGTTCAGGGGTTATGCGCTGAGGATGGACAACGGGAATCCGGGTTGCAATACGAAAGGTATAATCCGGCTTCACCCTGGTCAAAGACTGAAGGAGGTGTTCCAGTTCACCGTCGGGAGTCATGAGGGGGTCGCCTCCGGAAAGCAAAAGCTCTTGTATCTCCGGCTTTCCGGTTAAAACCCGGCAAATCTCCTGTATTTCCTGGTGGGTCAGCCGCCCGGTGGAATGGCCGGTAAAGTGCCTTCGGAAACAATGGCGGCAGTATGTTGCACACCGATCGTTTACCAGAATCAGAGCCCGGTCTGGATAGTGGTGAATGAGTCGGGGACCAACCCTATAGAACTCATCGGCCAGGGGATCGGGGGTTTCATACTCCAGGTGAATCTGTTCCTGTTGCCGAGGAATAAACTGGGCAGCAATAGAGTCTGT
>SKVS01000388.1 GCA_007129335.1 Spirochaetaceae bacterium | reverse complement strand
TAGCCATTGATCCGGGACTGTTTCTTCCCTATCTACGGTAATATCCTGTAAAGAAAATTCATGTGTTACTTAGGGTTTTACTCGTTTGTTTTCCTGAATAGATGGTATAGCAGTCCTTAAAAATGAGCGCTTTTACCATCCCAGGGAAAAAAGTACAGGGAAAAGAGAAAAAAATGAAAAATAGAGGTTAACTGTTTTTCAACTTCGTACGATAATGGGAAAGTCATGCGTGAATATAGTTCCCCTCCCAGTTTACTATATTCGCCTTGACACCCCGAAAGGGTAAGGCCGGTTCTGCAGACCGGCCTTTTTTCTTTTCCTTTTTTCACCTTTATTCATTTCATCTTTCTTTCCTGCTCAGTTATCTGATTTATCCTACAGTAACAGAATTTCTCCCAAGAGGAATGAATGATACTGGACGGGATATGCAGGATTTGGTGTATCCCCATAGTACTTTCTGTGTTTTTTCGTGTATACTACTACTTCAACCCGGGTGCGGACATTCCGCAATCAGTGAGCTGACACGAAATATACTACCTGAATTGACAAACACCGGGGTATTTTTTTACTGTAGGACGATTATGGCCAATTGGACACGTGCAATGCATATAACACTCAGGGTTATCCTGGGTTTTACTGTCTTCTTTACTATTCTCATAGGAATTGCTGTAGGGATAGGTTTATCCAGTACCCACAACCTGGGCTCGATTGAATCCTTTAATGCCACCCAGGCAGCCCTCCCTACCCGACTGCTCGATATTGAGGGGAGACTCATTACTCAATTCTTTGCTGACGAAAAGCGTGAATTACTCAGCCTTGAAGAAATGCCGAAAACCCTCATTCACGCAATCTTGACCAGGGAAGACCGAGATTTTTTTGAACATAATGGATTTTCCATTTCAGGCCTGACCAGGGCCGCTATCGGGGTAATAACCGGCAACTTTGTTGGAGGGGGTTCAACAATAACCCAACAGGTTGCAGGCCGGCTTTTTGGTCTCCGGGGTGATTTTTCTTACCGGAGAAAGCTTATAGAACTTTGGTACGCCTTTCAGCTAGAACGTCGCTGGACAAAGTATGAAATACTCGAGGAGTATTTAAACGGGTCGTATTTTGGCCATAACACCTATGGGGTTGAGGCAGCAAGTCAGTTTCTGTTCGGCCATTCTGCCCGGGAGTTGAGTTACGCCGAAGCTGCTATTCTGGTTATTCAATTAGCATCTCCCGGAGGTCGGTATTCACCCATTCTCAATCCGAACAGCGCTCGTAATATTCAAAGAACCGTATTGAATCAAATAGTCCAGAACGGATTTGCAACGCAGGAAGAGGTAGACCAGAGCTTCCTTGAATACTGGGCAACCTACGATTACTCCCGAAGCAATACCACCACTGCTTATTTTGAACGGGAAGACCGAGCTCCCCATTTCAGCGAATTTGTACGACGAAGACTTCAAGAAGAAATACTCTTGGGCTCGGCAAACATCTTCAGGGACGGATTCACCGTATATACCACTTTGAATCTGGACTATCAGGATGTGGCCCAACGGGAGATGGCCAGGGGACTGGAATCGGCAAACCGGATTTTTAATCAAAACATCCAAACCCAAAGTGAATACGCCGCATCGGTTTTCTCCCCCACCATAGACCTTCTTTCCCTTGCGTTTAACCTTCCCCAACTCAGGGTTGCTGGCCAAAAACAACAGCAAATGGCGAAAACCTACTTCATCGACAACCTTAATCCCGCTTTGAGTCTGTTGATGTATCAGTTTACCAGCGATCCCCAAAACGAGGTACGGAGAACCAGTCAAACAGCCTTGTTAGACAGTTTCTCCCGTACAGCAACCAGCAGCGTAGAAGGAGCTCTAATAAGCCTGGAAAACGAAACCGGGTATATTAAAGCCATGATAGGGGGTTCAACCTTTGACCCCAATACCAATAGCTTCAACCGGGCTACACAGGCTTCGGTCCAACCCGGCTCAACATTCAAACCACTGATGTACGCAGCAGCAATTGAAAAGAATGTGGTCACAGCTGCTACCATGATTTACGATGCTCCGGTAATTTTCTGGAGGGATGACGGAACCCCTTACGAACCAAGGAACTTCCGGGGTGAATGGCACGGTCCTGTCTTGGTCCGCAGGGCCTTGGCCACAAGTATGAATGTTCCCAGCGTACGGATCCTGAGCATGCTCGGGTTTGACGATACCATATCCTATACTTCCCGACTTCTGGGTATAGACCAGCGTGAGCTTGTCCAACGGAATTTTACCAGGAATTATCCCCTGGCTCTGGGAATTATTTCTACAACACCGATGCAAATGGCTCAAGGTTTCGCAACCCTTGCAAACCAGGGTCTTGCTGTTACTCCTATTGCAATTCGGTATGTTGAAGATCGTTTTGGAAGAATAGTCGCTGAGCCCGAAAGGGAACTCCGGGAAAGGCAGGCACGTTCAGGGGGTACAAGAATAGTTTCTGCAGAAACGGCTTACATCATTACAGATGTTCTGAAAAGCAGTGTTACCGAAGGAACCCTTCGCTACCCTGCTAGTGTAGTCGGAGGCTTTAACCACCCCATGGCCGGAAAAACCGGAACTACCCAAAACTGGGCCGATCTGTGGACACTGGGATATTCTCCTTACTTT
>SKVS01000401.1 GCA_007129335.1 Spirochaetaceae bacterium | reverse complement strand
CTTGAAATGGCATATTTATTTTGGTTGCCCAGTCTTTTTGGTGTTGCAGGGCTGCACCGCATATACATGGGAAAAATTGGAACAGGGCTGCTCTTTCTCTTTACCGGAGGCCTTGCGGGCATTGGTACCATTTATGATGCTATTACCATGGCAAATCAGGTTTCCGAGGTTAATCGTCGGGAGCAGTATCTAAGCGGTTTTCAATCCGAGGCTCAGACGGTCATAAACCGGGTCATTTTTACCCAAGGCCAGCCGGGACAAATGGGTGGCATGGGAAACATGGGATCCCAGACCCAGCGGCCCCAGGCTGGCAGTATTGAACAGGTTATTTTTCGCCTTGCCCAGAAAAATGGCGGTTCGGTCAGCCCTGCTCAGCTTGCCCTCGATGGAAACATTGGTGCCGATGCGGCAAAAAAACACTTGGAATCCATGGTGGACCGGGGATACGCCGAGCTAAGGGTGCGGAAAACCGGTGCCCTTGCCTATGTTTTTCCCGAATTTCTCCAACCCGATGTTGCAAGTCAGTTTGAGACGTTGACCTAACCTTTTATTTTTTACTATGCTACACTACCCCTGTAAAAATCTGATTGCCTGACAGGCAGGGTAGAACTCAGATCTGGGGAAACCAAGAATTAATAGAGAGCACACCTATGAAAGCTAATGAACTGCGCAAGAAATACATTGAATTCTTTGTATCAAAAAAACATACTGAAATATCCGGGAAAAGCCTCATACCGGAAAACGATCCCACGGTTTTATTTACCACCGCGGGTATGCATCCCCTGGTACCCTACATCCTCGGGCAGGATCACCCGGCTGGCACCCGTTTGGTGAATGTTCAAAAGTGTATTCGCACCGGCGACATAGAAGAGGTTGGGGATTCAAGCCACCTGACCTTTTTTGAAATGCTGGGGAACTGGAGCCTTGGGGACTACTTCAAAGACGAAGCTATTGCAATGAGCTGGGAATTCCTGACCAGTCCCCAGTGGCTGGGTATTGATCCTTCCAAACTGGCGGTTACCTGTTTTGAAGGGGATGATGAAGTCCCCCGGGATGATATATCCGCAGCAGCCTGGCGGAAATTGGGGGTGCCCGAGGACCGGATTTTCTTCCTTCCCCGGAAGGACAATTGGTGGGGACCTCCCGGAGCAACCGGGCCATGCGGGCCGGATACCGAAATGTTCATTGATACGGGAATTCCCGGTACTGCTGAAAGCCGTCCCGGGGTGAGCGACGGAAAGTGGCTGGAAATTTGGAACGATGTTTTCATGGGCTACCGGAAGAACGCCGATGGTACCTATACCGAACTGGAACGCAAATGTGTGGACACCGGCATGGGTATTGAGCGGACCATAACTATTCTCCAGGGAAAAAAGTCGGTGTATGAAACCGAGTTATTTACCCCCATTCTTAATAAAATCGGTGATCTTTCCGGCAAAGCTTACGGCAAAGACGAGGACCTTGACCGGTCATTCCGGATTATTGCCGATCATACGCGTACTGCAACCTTTATTCTTGGGGACGAAACGGGAGTCCTTCCCAGTAATGTGGGTCAGGGCTACATCTTGCGCCGGCTCATTCGCCGGGCAAGTCGTCACGCCCGAAAGTTGGGGGTTGAGGGGAACTTCCTGCCCCACATTTCCCGGGTCATAATCCAGGAATATTCTCCGGTGTACAAACTCCTTGCTGAAAAAGAAGAGCTCATTCTCGGCGAACTGGCAAAAGAAGAGGAAAAATTCCTCCTTACCCTGCAGAAAGGGGAGCACGAGTTTGAAAAACTCCTGCCCAACCTGCTCAAAGGGGATAAGCGCATTATTCCCGGTCGATTGGCCTTCAAATTGTACGATACCTACGGCTTTCCCCTGGAAATTACCGAAGAACTGGCGGGGGAACACGGCTTCAGTGTTGATAAAGATGGATTCGAGGAAGCCTTTAAAAAGCATCAGGAAAAATCCAAAATGGACGACAACCAGACCTTCAAGGGCGGACTTGCTGACCATTCCGAGTCTACCACCAGGTTGCATACCGCTACCCACCTGCTCCACAAAGCCTTACGGACTGTATTAGGCGATCATGTAGGCCAAAAAGGTTCCAATATAACCCCCGAACGATTGCGGTTCGACTTTTCCCATCCCGATAAAATGAGTTCCGAAGAACTTCAGCGGGTTGAGGACATTGTGAATGAACAGATCAAGAGGGACCTGCCGGTGAGCTTTCAGACCATGAGCCTCGATGAGGCCCGAAACTCCGGTGCAATTGCCCTGTTCGGCGAGAAATACGATGAGGTAGTCAAGGTTTACTCCATCGGAGACTTTTCCAAGGAGGTATGCGGAGGCCCCCACGTGGAACACACGGCAGTTCTTGGCTCTTTCAAAATCCTGAAGGAGCAAAGCTCCAGTCAGGGTGTTCGGCGCATAAAGGCTGTGCTTCAATAAGGCCTGCCTTTCCCAAGGGTTCGTTTCCCTTTCCCCACAGGAAACACCTGAGTACAGAAGACTGAATACAGAAAACTGAGTTCAGGCACCTGGATTGTTGATTTGATTTCAAGATCTGGGTGTTTTTTTGCGTTCAAGACACCCTCAAAAAAAAGCAAATTTTTCCTTGACGGATATGAGGGAGGCGTTTACAATCCTTCAACATGGAATTG
>SKVS01000252.1 GCA_007129335.1 Spirochaetaceae bacterium | reverse complement strand
TGAGCTTACTGATCATAAGGATTTAAGCACTCTTGTGGAAATTATGGCCGTATGTAACGACGGAGAGCTTCGGGAAGAAGATGGCCAGTGGAAAATCTTGGGAGAACCTACTGAAGGGGCACTTTTAACCCTTGCTCGTAAACTAGGTTTTGATCAGAAAGATTTTGAACGGAAAGATATGATCCCCTTTGAATCGGAAAACAAGTTTATGGCTACCTTGAATGACCTTCCTTCTGGGGGAACGAGGATTCTTTTCAAAGGTGCCCCAGACAGATTATTGGATCGATGTAAGGTCCAGCTGGGAGCTGATAATAAAGAAGAACCCCTGGACCGATCCTGCTGGGAGCAGTACATCGAGGAGTTAGGGAGCAAGGGATTGCGGGTATTGGCTGCAGCGTATAAAGATACGGATAAGAGTAAGAAGAAACTGAAACTTGATGATGTTGAAACAGACATGATTTTTACTGGACTGGTCGGTATTATCGATCCACCCCGACCCGAAGCCATAGAGGCAATAAAAACATGTCACAAGGCAGGAATCCGGGTAATTATGATAACCGGCGATCATGCCGGGACAGCGAGTGCCATTGCCGAGCAAATGGGTATTGGTGATGGAAGCCATACAACCTCTGGAACGGAACTGGAAAATCTATCTAATGAGGAACTGGGAAAACTTGTTAAGGATACCCTGGTTTTTGCCCGAACCAGTCCGGAACACAAGCTCCGATTGGTGAAGGCCCTGCAGGCTAATGGCGAAGTGGTAGCAATGACAGGTGATGGGGTGAATGATGCCCCAGCCTTGAAGCGGGCAGATGTTGGGATAGCCATGGGGATAAAAGGTACCGAGGCCACCAAAGAAGCCGCAGACATAGTTTTGGCAGACGATAATTTTACTTCCATAGAACAGGCAGTGGAAGAAGGTCGTACAATTTACGACAATCTGCGTAAGGCTATTTTGTTCATTTTGCCTACCAATGGAGCAGAGGCCTTGGTTGTTTTGACTGCTGTTTCCCTTGGATTTGCCCTGCCCCTGAGTCCTGTGCAGATTCTTTGGGTGAACATGGTCACCGCGGTAACTCTTGCTTTAGCTCTAGCTTTTGAGCCTGGGGAATCGGATATTATGAAAAGACCTCCCCGGAAGCCTGGCACATCTATTCTTAATGGGACCTTTCTTTGGCGAGTCAGTTTTGTGTCCCTGCTTATAGGTGGGGCGACTACTGCTTTGTTCTTGCTGGAATCAAACAATGGTTTGTCTTTGGAGCTTTCCAGAACAATGGCTGTTAATATGCTTGTACTCGGACAGGTTTTTTACCTGTTTAACAGCCGTTATCTCAGGGAATCCAGTCTGAATCTGAAGCGGCTTTTCTCGAATCGTGCTGCCTGGATATCAGTAGGCATACTGCTGGCATTGCAAGCCCTTTTTGTCTACGCTCCGTTCATGCATGGGTTGTTCGGGTCTGCCCCCCTTTCTCTTCGGCATTGGCTTATTCCCTTGGGGATTGGTGCAGTTATTTTTCTGTTTGTAGAGGCTGAAAAGGGATTAATACGGTTCATCCAGCGAAAATAACTGGTGTTCAATTCATTTATTCGAGTCAGCCCTTAGCCAAATTTATAGCCCCATAAGATCGATGCACATTTCTCACAAGTCTCCGTCCAGTATCCATATTTACGAAGCGAAGTTGGTTTCGAATAACTGGTGGTGCAGGCGTTTGACCGAGGTTTCCATATGTTCTGCCGGGACCACCAGGGACAGGTTTATGTCCGAGCCCCCGAGGCTGATCATGCGCAGGGGAATGCCGTGGAGGGCCGAAAAGACCTGGCTGGTGAGGCTGCCTTCTTTCCACAGGTCGGTGCCTACGAGGCTGAGGATTGCGTGGTCCGGTTGGATGTCTACCTGGCTGAATTCCTGCAGTTCTGCGGCTGCCTGGGCCAGACGTGGGGAGTTTTCCACGGTGACCGATACGCTGACTTCGCTGGTGGTGACCAGGTCGACGGAGATGCGGTGCCGGGCGAATACGGTGAATATGTTTTGAAGGAATCCGTAGGCGTTGAGCATTCGGCTGGATTTTACGGTTATGACGGTGATGTGTTTTTTGCTGGTTATTGCCTGGATGCCCCGGCTGCTACCTCGGGTGTGGATCCGGGTGCCGTAGGCCAGGGGGTCCCGGGTGTTTTTGACAAAGACCGGGATGGATAGTTCAATTGCTGGCTGGATGGTTGCCGGGTGGATGACTTTTGCACCGAAGTAGGCAAGCTCGGCTGCTTCTTCGTAGGATATTTCCTGGATGGTTTTGGCCTGGGGAATGAGTCGGGGGTCGGTGGTCATGATGCCGGTTACATCGGTCCAAATTTGTACCTCTTCGGCTCCCAGGGCGGCACCCATGATGCTTGCGGTGTAGTCCGAGCCTCCCCGGCCCAGGGTAGTGGTAATTCCGGTTTCGGTTGCTCCTATGAATCCTTGGGCGATGATGATGTGGTTTTCCCGGGGTTGGATGGTGTGACGGATTTTTTCGTAGCTCTGGGCTTTCAGGAGGTTGGCTGCGGTAAAGTTCTGGTCGGTAATGATGCAGTTGCGGCTGTCGGTGAGCTGGACTGACATGCCCCGTTTTTGTGCTGACAGGTACAGTAGCAGGGTAGACATACGCTCGCCGAAGCTGACTAG
>SKVS01000065.1 GCA_007129335.1 Spirochaetaceae bacterium | reverse complement strand
GGTTTTAAATCCTTCTGGGAGCGAGGGACTCCACAATACCGTCATGTTGGGCTCGGGAGCGGGCCCCAGATTTACCAGGGTATGCAGAAACCGGAAACTCATTCTGGTAACCAGGGTTCTTCCATCCAGTCCCATTCCACCGAGGCACTCAGTAACCCAGGTGGGATCTCCGCTGAAAAGCTGGTCATAATCAGGGGTTCGCAAGAACCTGACCATTCTCAGCTTCATGACTAAATGGTCCACAATTTCCTGAATTTCCTCTTCGGAAAATACTCCGCGTTTCAAATCCCTTTGGGAATAAACATCAAGAAAACTTGCAATTCTGCCCAGGCTCATGGCCGCACCGTTTTGCTCTTTTACAGCAGCCAAATAAGCAAAATACAGCCATTGTACCGCTTCCCGAGTATCCCGGGCTGGACGGCCTATGTCGAAACCATAGGCTGTGGCCATTGTTTTCAACTCTTCCAGACTCCGAATTTGCTCGGCGATTTCTTCCCTGAGGCGAATGATATCTTCGGTCATTCCATTTCCAAGGGTCAGACTATGGGCCCTTTTCTTTTGGGCAATAAGGTAATCCACTCCATAGAGTGCAGGACGGCGGTAATCACCGATAATCCTGCCCCTTCCATAAGCATCGGGAAGACCAGTTATGACTCCGGTTTTCCGGGCCCTTTTCATTTCATCGGTATATACATCGAATACCCCGTCGTTATGGGTTTTCCGATGGGAATAAATTTGTTGCAATTCGGGACTTATGGATCGATTGTAGGCCTCAAGCTGGGAATAGACCATTCGAATACCCCCATTTGGCATAATGGCCCTTTTCAGGGGGGCATCGGTCTGGAGACCAAGTATGGTTTCCAAGTTTTTGTCGATGAAACCCGGTTTGTGACTGGTTATGGTGGAAATCGTTTTTTCATCAATATCGTAAATTCCACCCCGTTGTCGCTCCTGATCCATGAGAAGAAGAACCTTTTTCCATAGACTTCTGGTACGGTCTGTGGGATCGGTGAGAAAGTCATCGTTTCCCTCGTAGGGAGTATAATTTGCCTGAATAAAATTCCTGACATCCACTTCTTTGGTCCAGGTATCTTCAATAAAATCCTGGTAAGCCGGATCGCGCAGATCAACCCGGAGGTATGGTGAGGTTGAGGTGTTCATGGTATCTCCTAAAACATGATCTTCCCTCTCGCCAGACAGGTAGGAGTAAGGGAAGGGGCATTCGAGCCGAAACACGGTATTGTTAGTCGAGAGCCAGGCTCCCGATCATTGCTGACTTATTTTGTAGTGTACAGGAGAACGAAAAATGAATCAAGTAAATAGTTATTTTTTTATATATATTCGCCTTCCAAAATAGATAACTCCCGGGTAGGCAGCAATCTGTTCAAACCCCAGTTTACGGTAAAAAATAAGAGCCCCGGCATTTTCCGGATCAACCCCAAAATGAAGCCCTTCAATTCCCTTTGAATTGAGAATTTCCATAAATCCTTCCATGAGCTTTCGGCCCAGGCCCATCCCCTGACCTGCCGGAAGAATATCCACATGGAGATGGGCTGGATATTGGGAAGAAAACCCAGGTACATCCCCGCCCTGACTCCACACAGCATGACTCAGGAGTTCCTGCTGGGCAGGCTGGTATTTTGCGGTTCTGGGATACCGTTTTTGTAAAAAGGGGATCCATTCTTTCCTGAAGTACCGATCAAAATCCCGGGAGTCAGGGGTTCCCAAGACATATCCAATGACCTTTCCATTCATTTCCGCGGATAAAGCGTACTCCGGCTCACGCTGTACATAGGGACCAACGTACACATGCCCCAGCAGCAAAGGATCATCGAAAAAGGCCGAAGCATCAGTACCTTTGTAGCCGGTTTTTCGGCATATAGCGTAATAATCAGCAAGATCAACAGGATGATAGGGTCGAATGCTATGGTTCTGGTTCATGGGAAAAGTATACACCGTCCAGAATAAGAATGAAACAAAATTTCAGTAGATCAGAACCGGCAATACCGGTACATTGATTCCATGAAACAGCCTTTGATACAACTTCTCTCCTATTTACGGCCCTTTCGGGTTCGGGTTCTTTTGGCCAGCTTATTCTCAGTCTTGAATAAACTCTTCGATTTAGCACCTCCGGCTCTCATTGGGGCAGCGGTGGATATTGTGGTTCAGGGACAGAACAGCCTCATTGGCCGTTTTGGTATTCCCGATCCCCGGCAGCAGTTTTTTGTTTTGGCCGGACTCACGGTTATCATTTGGATATGTGAGTCGGTTTTTGAGTACCTTTTTGAGATTTACTGGCGTAACCTTGCCCAGATGACCCAGGACAGCCTGAGAAAAGATGCATACCGGCATATGCAGGAACTGAAACTTGCCTACTTTGAAGATAAATCCACCGGAGGTCTCATTGCAATACTGAATGACGACATAAACCAACTTGAACGGTTTCTGGATCATGGTGCGAATGACATTATCCAGGTTTTTGTTACCGTTGTGGTCATTGGAGGCTTGTTTCTTGTTTCATCCCCGGAAATCGGCTGGATGGCCCTGATACCCATTCCCTTCATAATCTGGGGTTCGGTCTGGTTCCAGAAGAAACTCGGCCCCCGCTATGCCCTGGTTCGGGAACAGGCCGGGGAAGTCAGCAGTCAGTTAGCAAACAATCTGG
>SKVS01000382.1 GCA_007129335.1 Spirochaetaceae bacterium | reverse complement strand
GGATAAACCGAAGATTTGGGTACGGAGTGGAAGTAATTATTTGATCAAAACCCAGATTCCGGTCTGACAGGAAATTCCCGAGACCCGAATTCTTGTTTTTTATTGCAAGGGTTGAATGGAGATTGGAACCACCCAGGTCGAGGTCAATAACTATGGTACTGTATCCCAACTGCCCCAGGCGTATGCCAAGATTGGCACAAAGTTCGGTTTTTCCAACCCCTCCCTTGCCTCCGGCAATCGGGATTATTTTTGAGGTTCTACGCTGGGTAATTACCATATGTATTCCCTAAATTCATGTAATCACTCCGTTCTTTCTTCACAATACCATACATTTACTCACCCTTCCTATATGGATGTACAGAGTTTTCGAAAAAAAAGAAACCATAGGTATCCATTTTGTTTATTTCGTACTATAGTTAATCTTAGTGCAAGAAAACAAAGAACCCCAGATTCCTGGAAGCAGAGTTTTTTGGGTAGATACCGAATGCTATATTCTCTATATCGGCAAGGCTGATCGACAATACCGGCCGTTTCTTCGCTTGGGTACCAGCCCCTATTTACCCCGAAGTATACGCCGGCACATTGGTTCGGTAATTGTTTCAGACAGAATGACTGGGGATTTGTTTCTGGAAGCAGAGTGCCTGGAGACACCCGTATCCCGTCATATGCACTATGTTGGCACCACCGAGCTTGTCGATGCAGTTAAAGGTTTTATTCATAACAAGAGTATCGATCAAATTCCCCTTGGACCTTCAGATCAGGAGGAACAGGAGCACGGAGCTAAGGTAGTGTTCTTTAGCAATGGGAATGTACGGGTTCTTCTGGACGGGCATCAGCTTCTTGATCTTATGGAATTGGAAAAAAGCCACAAACACGGTGTTTATAGAATTCAAAGAATTGCCGAGTTAGTAGACTCTGCGCCCTGTACCTATGATTCCACAAACCTGGATAAAAGCTGGATGGTTCTGGATGACGGTTCTATTGTTCTATTACGCGAAGGACGGGCAGAGCCCCAGGGATTTTCCAGTACCACCTTGTTCAATTTGGGACTTTCTTTGGTAAGTCCAGGGATTTTACAGAGTTTTACCGGCCATTGTTTGCGGGAACATGTCTTTACCCACTCTAAATGGTTGAGCCTCAATGGTAAGTCCTGCCATTTTGTTACAGAACCGGTACAGCCTCAGGATTTTTCCCAATCGGAAGCAGCACCTCCTGTCATGGATACCCAGGAAGCAACCTTTTTCACTTTCTTGTCCACCATCGGTGTACCGGTTAAGTTTCATCATCACGATGATTTCTGGCGAACATTTCCCCATCCAGAGCAGCTGGAATCTGTTGGGAGTTTTATTTTGAATTCCGGGAACCTGGGAACTTTTTCCGGCACAATGTCGGTACCCGAGTTAACCCGCTGGGTTACCAATCCCGGTGCCCGCCTGATTAAAGGTATTCCTTATAAAGAAAGGGAAGTATCAGAACTGGAAGTTTTGTACAAACAGACACAGGAAAGGTTAGAAAAACTTTCCGGCTCCCAGGGCTTAGGTCTCATGAGATCCTTCGAAAAACTGGAGCCTGGTGCTCACAAACAATTCATTGCTTCTGTACCTCAAACGTGTTCCCAGGATGAAATAACATGCCTTTCCCTTTTGTTGTGGTTGTGGAACAGACTGGTAAAGAATGGTAATACGGAAAATCTTGAAACACTCATAAAATCCATAGCCCAACTAATGCCCAATAATCCCATTCCTCTTGTTGGGTCATTTGTGTTGATTCAAGATCAATGGCAACTATTCTATACCCTTCATGAAAACCTTACTCGGCAACATATTACAACCCGAAGGAGCCTTTGCAAAAAAATCCTCGCTGTTGCCCAGCCTGCCGGTTCAACAGCCCTGTTTGAGGCCGAAAGGGCAAGACTTCTCCAGGCACTCCAAGGTTTGTTAGCAGTAAATAAAATTCAAACATACAGCGATAAGAACCAAACATCTGTTGCTGATGCCACCGGTCAGAAAGGTAAAACCGAGGGTTCCGGAGAAAAAGAAATCATAACCCGAGAACAGAAAGGACCCGGAAACTCCGGGCAGGCTTCCTCTGTCAATGCTGGTGATAATATTGATGACTCTTCTGGTGACAATCTTGGGGAAAAGGAAAATTCCCATGGCGTGTCACCAACCATGGAACTCAAACCAAAGGGTTCTTCTTATCCCGAGGGATCTGGTGAAAAAGCAGGACGAAAATCTTCTGTTCGAGGAACAAAACATTCTGAAAAAGAAAAAAAATCATTTCTTCCTATGCTCTTGCTGATTCTCTTCATTCTGTGCGGTATGTTTCTCATTGGGTTGCTTGTTACCCGAATGCCGCTCTTTGATATACCAGGAATAACAAGTCAAGATTCCCCCGGGGATTCTCAGGACACTCATGCACAGCAACTTCCCCACAGCCACTCAGATACAGCCGAACCTCCCAAGGATGTTTCTGAAGCTACTGGAACAGGACCTGATTCTTCAGATCCCCAAGAACCTTCCGAACCGGGACAGACCATGCCGCTGCCACAAACTGGGGATTCGGAATCAGAACAGGAATCAGAACAGGACCGGGACACTTCTGATCAAACTACCATTGCCGATACAATCCAGACAACCGGAGATATGACAGATACCCAGGCAGAGCTGG